>NZ_JBSHAP010000089.1:0-39592 GCF_053611565.1 Kitasatospora sp. NPDC054795 | reverse complement strand
GCGCGCCCCTCACCTGTGTTCCCGGGGTCAGTCCTGCGGCGTGTGGTACGAGACCAGCTCGGCCACGCCCGGCTCGACACCCTTCCAGGAGCCGCTGAAGCTGAGCACCGCGATCGCCGCCGTCGGGAAGCCACCGAGCCGCAGCCGCTCCAGCGCGTCCCGGTCGCCCGCGTCCCCGGCCAGCACCTGGGTCAGACCCAGCACACCCGGGTTGTGACCGACCAGCACCACGTCCGAGTACTCCTCCGGGGTCTCCTGGAGCACGGCGATGATCTCGCCGGGGCTCGCCTCGTAGACCCGTTCCTCGTAGACGGTCTTGAGGGGCCGCTGCGGCAGCTCGTGCACCGCCAGCTTCCAGGTCTCTCGGGTGCGCAGCGCGGTGGAGCAGACCACGTAGTCGGGGTTGATGCCGGAGTCGACCAGCCAGCGGCCGGCGTCCGGGGCCTGGTGACGGCCCCGGTCGGCCAGCGGCCGGTCGTGGTCGTCCACGCCGTTCGGCCAGTCGGCCTTGGCATGGCGGAGAACGATGATCCTGCGGGGCGTGTCGGCGCTCATACCCAGCAAGCTTGGCAGAAAAGCGGCCCGGCGGCGCGATGCTCCCGGACGCCGCCACTCCGAGGGACGACGAGTGTCACCGTGTTCCGTTCACCGGAGCGTCGGGTGGAGTACCGGCGCGGGGGCGCAGAGGCGTCCGTCAGCCGATCGAGGCCGCGACGGTGGCGATGAGCGCCACCAGCACCACGATGGCGGAGAAGGCGAGGGCGATGCGGCCGAGCTGCTTGCGGCCGTCGGTGGGATTGGGATCGAGAACGGGCATGTCCGGAATTCTCCCATCCCGAACACGCCCGCCGTCCGCTGGCCCCACCCCCTTGGCCGGGCCTTGACCTTCGCCGCCGGGCCCTGGGCCCGGACCCGGGCCGCACCGCCGCGTCCCACCGCCGCGTCCGGCCGCTCGGTGTCAGGCCGCTCGGTGTGAGCTGTCAGGCCTCGGCCCGCTCCGCCGGGCGCACCGCCTCGTCCTCGATGTGCCGGGCCCGCGCGGCGCGCAGGCCGAACAGCATCTGCGGCACCAGCAGCAGCGACAGGAAGCCCAGCGGCCAGTACCACTCACCGGTGGCCCCGTAGAGCCAGCCGACCAGGATCGGGCCCGGGATGGACACCAGGTAGCCGATGCCCTGGGCGAAGGCGGAGAGTTGCGCGACCCCGCCCGCCGACCGGGCCCGCAGTCCGATCATGGTCAGCACCAGCGGGAAGGCGCAGTTGGACAGGCCCAGCAGGACCGCCCAGAGCCAGGCGCCCCCGGCCGGGGCGAGTGCCAGCCCCGCGTACCCGGCGATGCCGCAGCAGGCCAGCACGACCACGAACAGCCGCTGGTCGCCGCGCCGCGCGGCCAGGTTGGGCAGCACGAAGGAGACCGGCACGCCGATCACCATGGTGACCGCGAGCAGCACCCCGGTGGTGCCCTCGCCGATGCCGGCGTCCTGGAAGATCTGCGACATCCAGCCCATGACCACGTACGCGCCGGTGGCCTGGAGGCCGAAGTACCCGGCCAGCGCCCAGGCGGTCCGGCTGCGGGTGATCGGCAGCCGGACGGGGGCGGCGGCGCCGTCGGCCCGCTCGCCGCGCTCCCGCTTGGCGATCAGCACCAGCAGCCAGAGCACCAGGGCGAGCGCTCCCAGGACGGCCCAGACACCCAGGCCGTAGCGCCAGTCGCCGCCGAGCGACTTGGTCAGCGGCACGGTGACGGCCGCGGCCAGCGCGGTGCCGGCGGACAGCGCCATCGAGTAGAGGCCGATCATCGGCCCGACCTTGTCCGGGAAGTACCGCTTGATCACCACCGGCAGCAGCACGTTGGAGACCGCCACCCCGGCCAGGGCGAGGGCGGTGAGCAGCAGGAACACGGCAGTGCCCCCGGCGAACGAGCGGGCCAGCACGCCCGCCGTGATGGCGCCCATGCCCGCCGTGACGACCGCGATCGGACCGATCCGACGGGCCGCCGCGGGCGCGGCGAAGCCGAACAGCCCGAAGCACAGCGACGGGACGGCGGTGAGCAGCCCGGCGAGCGTCGGGTTCATCCCGAGGTCGTCGCGGACCTGCTTGAGCAACGGCCCGAGGCTGGTGACCACGGGGCGCAGGTTGAAGGCGGCGGCGGCGATCGCGACGGCGAACAGCCAGCCCAGGTACTTGGCCGAGCCGGGGGCGGCGGGCCGCTCGGCGGTCGGTGTCCGGCTCTCGGTCCGGGCGGAAACGGTGGTGTCTGCTGCGGGCATGGACAGCATCATAGAATGATGGGATGAATTGATGCACCTTGGAATTGGCATGATGTGCCGACCGTTCATCGTCCGGCCACTTCCCACCCAGGCCCCATCCGAGCCGTAGCCGTCAAGGAGTCCCCCGTGGCGCTGTCCTCGCCGAGGCGCACCCCGCTGTCCGACCAGGTGATCGCACAGCTGCGTGCCCAGATCACGTCCGGGGAGTGGCCGGTCGGCTCGCGCATCCCCACCGAGGCCGCCCTGGTCGAACAGCTCGGCGTCGCCCGCAACACCGTCCGCGAGGCCGTCCGCGCCCTCGCCCACAACGGACTGCTCGACATCAGGCAGGGCTCCGGCACGTACGTGCTGGCCACCAGCGAGCTGGCCGGAGTGATGCACCGCCGCTTCGCCGACGCCGACCAGGGCCAGGTCGCCGAGCTCCGTTCGGCGCTGGAGACCTCGGCGGCGGCCCTCGCCGCCCGCCGTCGCACCGCGCACGACCTGGAGCTGCTGGACGGCGCGCTGGCCCGCCGGGAGGCTGCCTGGCACTCCGGCGGCGCCGAGGACTTCGTCCAGGCCGACGCCGCCTTCCACCAGGCCGTGGTGGCCGCCGCCCACAACGACGTCCTGCTCGCGGTCTACGCCGACCTCGGCGAGGCCACCCGCGAGCTCCTGCGGCACGACGTCGGCCCCGAGCTGATCGCGGAGCGCTACATCGGCCACCAGTCCATCCTGGAGGCGATCCGGGCCGGTGACGCCGAGCGCGCCGCCGTCGAGGCCGGCCGCGCCGCCCCCGGTGGCTGCGCCCCCGCCGAGGCCTGACCGCCCCCGGCCCGACACCCCGGCCGCCCCGTCCCAGGAGGCCCCTCCCGGAAGGCCACGCTCAGGAGGCCCCTCCCGAAAGCCACCGTCCCGAGAACCCCGGCCGGACGGAGAACCCCGGCCGAACGAAGCACGAAACGCCGCTGCCCGGCACCCCCGCGAGGGAGGGCCGGGCAGCGGCGTACGGGCGGAGCGTCAGGCGCCGATGGCGTGCAGACCGCCGTCGACGTGGATGATCTCGCCGGTGGTCTTCGGGAACCAGTCCGACAGCAGCGCGACGATGCCGCGGCCGGCCGGCTCCGGGTCGCTCAGGTCCCACTTCAGCGGGGAGCGGTGGTTCCAGGTGTCGGCCAGGTCGCCGAAGCCCGGGATGGACTTGGCGGCCATCGAGCCGATCGGACCGGCCGAGATCAGGTTGCAGCGGATGTCCCGCTCGCCCAGGTAGCGCGCCAGGTAGCGGTTGGTCGACTCCAGGGCGGCCTTGGCCGGGCCCATCCAGTCGTACTGCGGCCAGGCGAACTGCGCGTCGAAGGTCAGGCCGACCACCGAGCCGCCGTCCTGCATCAGCGGCAGCAGCGCCGTGGTCAGCGACTTCAGCGAGTACGCGGAGACGTGCATGGCGGTGGCCACGGACTCCCACGGGGTGTCCAGGAAGCTGCCGCCCAGCGCGTCCTGCGGCGCGAAGCCGATCGAGTGGACGATGCCGTCCAGGGTCGGCAGGTGCTCGCGGACCTGGTCGGCGATGCCGGCCAGCTGCTCCGGGTTGGAGACGTCCAGCTCCAGCACCCTGACCGGGTGCGGCAGCTTCTTGGCGATCCGCTCGGTCAGGCTCGGGCGCGGGAAGGCGGTGAGGATGATCTCCGCGCCCTGCTCCTGCGCGAGCCTGGCGGTGTGGAAGGCGATGGAGGACTCCATCAGCACACCGGTGATCAGGATCCGCTTGCCTTCGAGGATTCCACTCATGATCAGTGACCCATGCCCAATCCGCCGTCGACGGGAATGACGGCTCCAGTGATGTACGCGGCCTCGTCCGACCCGAGGAACCGCACGGTGGAGGCGACCTCGGCGGGCGCCGCGTAGCGGCCCAGCGGCACGCCCGAGACGATCTCCGCGCGGCGCTCGTCACTGAGCACGGCGGTCATGTCGGTGTCGACGAAGCCGGGGGCGACCACGTTGACGGTGATGTTGCGCGGGCCGAGCTCGCGCGCCAGCGACCGGGCGAAGCCGACCAGGCCGGCCTTGGAGGCGGCGTAGTTGGCCTGGCCCGGGGAGCCTGACAGGCCCACCACGGACGAGATCAGCACGACACGGCCCTTCCGGGCACGCATCATCAGCTTGGAGGCGCGCTTGACCACCCGGAAGGTGCCGGTCAGGTTGGTGTCGACGACGGAGGTGAAGTCCTCCTCGGACATGCGCAGCAGCAGGGTGTCGTTGGTGATGCCCGCGTTGGCGACCAGCACCTCGACCGCGCCGTGCTTCTGCTCGATCTCGGTGAAGGCGGCGTCGACCTGCGCGGCGTCCGTGATGTCGCAGCGGACCGCGAGGACGTCGTACTTGGCCAACGCTTCGGGCACCTCGCCCGAGCGGCTGGTGATGGCCACCTTGTCGCCCGCTTCGGCGAAGGCCTGGGCGATCGCGAGGCCGATGCCCCGGTTTCCTCCGGTGACGAGAACCGAGCGGCTCAACGATCCACCTCTCTCCGTGTGTGAGCACGTACGTCGGAATGCGTACGCAGTGTGACGCTATCGGGCGGTCGGCGGCGGCGGCGCATCGGGCTCCCACAGCGCCTCCCCGGCGGATCTGTCGCAATCCGACAATCCGTGCCCGCTCGTACCGTCCCGGCGGCGGACATCTCCCAGGCCCCGGCGCTGCCCGGATCGGGGCGACTGTACGGGAACAACACGGACGGGCGCACCCGTTGCCCCCGTGGTGCGGTCCGGCCCGGGAGCGGCCGTACCGATCCCCGACCATCCCGGCGAGCGACGAAGGCAGAGCGGATGACCATGGCACGGCCCGGGAGCACCCACCGACGCGGACGACTGCTGGCCCTCACCGCCCTGGCGGCCGGCCTGGGCACGGCCGCCTGGGCGCTGCGCGACCTGCCGGCCGCGTTCGGGCGACGGCCGGACGGCGAGCGCGAGGAACGGGTGCGCAACTCCCCGCAGTACCGCGACGGCGTCTTCCACAACGCGCCCTCCACCCTCGCCCGCACGGCCGGCGCTCCCGGCTTCGACGGCGCCACCGCCCGCCGGATGCTGTTCGAGCGGGCCGGCCGCGTCCCCGCCCGTCCGGTGCCGACCGTCCGCCCCGTCTCCCCGCCCGGGCCGGCCGCCGAGGGCGTGGAGGTCACCTGGTACGGGCACGCCTCCGCGCTGGTGGAGATCGAGGGCTTCCGGGTGCTGCTCGACCCGATCTGGAGCGACCGCTGCTCCCCCGCCGCGCACGTCGGCCCCAAGCGGCTGCACCCGGTGCCGGTGGAGCTGGAGGAGCTGCCGCAGGTCGACGCGGTGCTGATCTCGCACGACCACTACGACCACCTGGACATGGCGACGGTCAAGCGCCTGGTGCGCAGCCAGTCCGCGCCCTTCGCGGTGCCGCTCGGCATCGGTGCCCACCTGCGCCGCTGGGGCGTCCCCGAGCACCGGATCATCGAACTGGACTGGGACGAGACCTGCACCCTGGGCGACCTGGTGCTCACCCTCACCGCGGCGCACCACTTCTCCGGCCGCGGGCTGACCCGCAACACCACCCTGTGGGGGTCCTGGGTGGTCGCCGGCCCGAACCGCAAGGTCTTCTACACCGGCGACTCCGGCTACTTCGAGGGCTACGCCCGGATCGGCGGCCAGCACGGCCCGTTCGACGCCGCACTGGTCCAGATCGGCGCCTACGACGCCGCCTGGGCGGACATCCACATGACCCCCGAGGACGCCGTCCTCGCGCACCGGGACCTGGCCGCCGGCCTGCTGGTGCCCGTCCACTGGTGCACCTTCAACCTGGGCCTGCACCCGTGGGCGGAGCCGATCGAGCGACTGGTGAAGGCCGCCAAGGAGCAGGCCGTCCCGCTGGTCGTGCCGCGCCCCGGCGAGCGGGTCGACGTCGACAACCCTCCGGAGCTGGACGGCTGGTGGGAGACCGTCGGCTGACGGCTCGCGCGGGCGCGCCGGGAGGACGCGCCGGGAGGGCGGACGGGCGCGCCGGGAGGGCGGGCCCCGGCGGCCGGACCGTCCCGGCCGAAACCGCGGCGCACCGGTGGAAATGCGCTGGCCGGAAACCCGGTGGACGGGAAATGATGCGGTGCGGGCGCCCCTGTGGCGCCGCACCGCCACCCTCCGCGACCTGGGAGCACGATTGCCTCCGATCCCTCCGGCCGATCGCTCCGGCGCCCCGCACGGGCGCGCCGTCGACCCGCTGTTCCTCGCCCTGCCGCTGCGGCCGCTCGCGGACGCCGCCCTCGCCCGGGCCCGCGAACTGGGCGCGAGCCACGCCGACTTCCGCCTGGAGCGGATCCGCAGTGCCTCCTGGCGGCTGCGCGACGCGCGTCCGGCCGGCACCTCCGACAGCGTGCAGCTCGGTTTCGCCGTCCGAGTGGTGCTGGACGGCGCCTGGGGCTTCGCCGCCGGCGTCGACCTCACCCCCGACGCGGCGGCCCGGGTCGCCGAGCAGGCCGTCGCGGTGGCCCGGCTCTCCGGCGGGATCAGCCGGGCGGCCGGCTCCACCGAGCGGGTCGAGCTGGCCGACGAGCCGGTCCACCGGGACGTCACCTGGGTCTCCGCGTACGAGGTCAACCCCTTCGAGGTGCCGGACGCCGAGAAGACCGCCCTGCTCGCCGAGCGCAGCTCCCGGCTGCTGGCCGCCGAGGGCGTCTCGCACGTCCGGGCGGCCCTGCGGACCGTCCAGGAGAACAAGTTCTACGCCGACACCGCGGGCACGGTCACCACCCAGCAGCGGATCCGGGTGTACTCCGACCTGGAGGCCACCTCGGTCGACGAGCGCACCGGCGCCTTCGAATCGATGCAGACCCTGGCCCCGCCGGTCGGCCGCGGCTACGAGTTCATCGTGGGGGCCCGGGGGTCGTCCCCCGACGGGCGCGGCCTCACCGGCGCCGGCGCCGGAGCCGGCACCGGCTGGGACTGGGACGCCGAGCTCGCCGAACTGCCCGTCCTGCTGGCCGAGAAGATGCGGGCCCCGAGCGTCGAGGCGGGCCGCTACGACCTGGTCATCGACCCGACGAACCTCTGGCTGACCATCCACGAGTCGATCGGCCACGCCACCGAGCTGGACCGCGCGCTCGGCTACGAGGCCGCCTACGCCGGCACCTCCTTCGCCACCTTCGACCAGCTCGGCTCGCTCAAGTACGGCTCCGAGCTGATGCACGTCACCGGCGACCGCACCGCCGAGCACGGGCTGTCCACCATCGGCTACGACGACGAGGGCGTGGCCACCCAGTCCTGGGACCTCGTCAAGGACGGCATCCTGGTCGGCTACCAGCTCGACCGCCGCATCGCCCAGCTGAAGGGCTTCGAGCGCTCCAACGGCTGCGCCTTCGCCGACTCCCCGGCGCACGTCCCGGTGCAGCGGATGGCCAACGTCTCGCTGCAGCCGGCCGCCGACGGCCCGAACACCGAGGGCCTGTTCGCCGGGGTGGAGAACGGCCTGTACATCGTGGGCGACCGCTCGTGGTCGATCGACCAGCAGAGGTACAACTTCCAGTTCACCGGGCAGCGCGCCTACGCCATCAGGAACGGCGAACTCGCGGGCCAGGTCAAGGACTTCGCCTACCAGGCCACCACCACCGACTTCTGGGGCTCGATGGCGGCGGTCGGCGGCCCGCAGACCTACTTCCTCGGCGGCGCCTTCAACTGCGGCAAGGCGCAGCCCGGTCAGATCGCGGCGGTCAGCCACGGCTGCCCGTCGGCGCTGTTCCGCAACGTCAACGTGCTCAACACCCAGCAGGAGGCGGGTCACTGATGACCGCGAAGCAGCCCCACGAACTCGTCGAGCTGGCGCTCGGCTTCTCCCGCGCCGACGGCTGCGTGGTGATCGCCGACGAGGAGTCCACCGCCAATCTGCGCTGGGCGGGCAACGCGCTGACCACCAACGGCGTCACCCGCGGCCGCCGCCTCACCGTGATCGCCACCGTGGCCGGCGCCGAGGGCACCGCCTCCGGCGTGGTCTCCCGCGAGGCCGTCACCGAGCAGGAGGTGGAGGAGCTGGTGCGGGCCGCCGAGGAGGCCGCCCGCGCGGCCGGACCGGCCGAGGACGCCCAGCCGCTGATCGCCGACCGGCCGTCCTCGCCGGACTTCACCGAGCCGCCCGCGTTGACCTCCGTCGAGGTGTTCGACGCCTTCGGCCCGGCTCTCGGCGAGGCCTTCGCCCGCGCCGCCGCCCAGGGCGAACTGCTGTACGGCTTCGCCCGGCACGAGATGACCTCCAGCTACCTGGGCAGTTCCACCGGCCTGCGGCTGCGCCACGACCAGCCCACCGGCATGGTCGAGATCAACGCCAAGACCGCCGACCTGTCCAGCTCCGCCTGGGTGGGCGCGTCCACCCGGCACTTCGCCGACATCGATGTCGCCGCCCTGCACACCGAGCTGACCAGGCGGCTCGGCTGGGGAGCCCGCAAGGTGGACCTGCCGGCCGGGCGGTACGAGGCGCTGCTGCCGCCCTCGGCCGTGGCCGACCTGCTGATCGTCCTCAACTGGTCCTCCGGCGGCCGGGACGCCCAGGAGGGCCGGACGGTCTTCTCCAGGCCCGGCGGTGGCACCCGGATCGGCGACAAGCTCAGCGGCCTGCCGCTGACGCTGCGCTCCGACCCGCACGAGCCCCACCTGGAGGCCGCGCCGTTCGTGCTCACCCACTCCACCGGCGGGGACTACTCGGTCTTCGACAACGGCCAGCCGGTCGCCGCCACCGAGTGGATCCGCGACGGCGTGCTGAACGACCTGATCACCAGCCGTCACGCGGCGGCCCTCACCGGCCTGCCGCTGCGCCCGGCGATCGACAACCTCGTCCTGGAGACGGCCGACCAGGAGTCGGCGCCGACCCTGGACGAGATGATCGCCCGCACCGAGCGCGGCCTGCTGCTCACCTGCCTCTGGTACATCCGCGAGGTGGACCCGGCGACGCTGCTGCTCACCGGGCTCACCCGGGACGGCGTCTACCTGGTGGAGAACGGCGAGGTCGTCGGCGAGGTCAACAACTTCCGGTTCAACGAGTCCCCGGTGGACCTGCTGAACCGGATCACCGAGGTGGGCCGCACCGAACGCTGCCTGCCCCGCGAGTGGAGCGACAACGTCACCCGCACCGCGATGCCACCCGTGCGTGTCACGGACTTCAACATGAGTTCGGTCAGCCGGGCCTCCTAGCCGCTGACCAACGGGGGATACGAGAGACATGATGGACGAGAAGCGCATGGTCAGATCGAGCAAGATGCTGTCGCGCATCCTGCGGCACGAGCCCGGGCTGGTGGGGGTCACGCTGGACGGGGCCGGCTGGGTCAGGGTCGACGAGCTGCTCGACGCGCTCGCCGCCCGGGGCAGGCCGCTCACGCGGGCCGAGCTGGACCACGTCGTGGCGACCAACAACAAGCGCCGCTTCGGCTACTCGCCGGACGGTCTCTCGATCCGCGCCAATCAGGGCCACACGGTGGCGGTCGACCTCGGTCTGGCCGCCGCCGTACCGCCGCCGGTGCTCTACCACGGCACCGCCGACCGGCACCTGGCGGCGATCTTCCGCGAGGGCCTGCGCCCGATGGCCCGCCAGGACGTCCATCTCTCGGCGGACACCGAGACGGCGACCGGGGTCGGCGCCCGGCACGGCCGTCCGGTGGTGCTGACCGTGAACGCGGCGGCGATGACGGCGGCCGGCCACAAGTTCCGGCTCAGCGAGAACGGTGTCTGGCTCACCGACGCCGTGCCCCCGCAGTACCTCTCCCGGCGCTCGTAGCCCGCCGGGCCGCGCCCCGCGCCGGCGCCCGCCACCGTTGGGCCTGTCCGCTCCGCCGGACAGGCCCTTCGCGTACCCGACCGGGTGGGTCCGGCCCACCCGGTCTCGTCGCCACCCGTGCCCGGGCGTACCGTGAGGAGGCCGCGCGGCCAGGCGCGCGGGTGCGCGACGAGGGCGGTAGGACACATGGGCAAGAGCGCCGACGACGGGCAGGTCTTCCGGATCACGGGGGCGCGCAGCAGTCTCACCGAGGACGTCCGGGGACGCCAGCGCCGCTACGTCATCTCGATGCTGGTCCGCACGGCCTGCGTGCTGCTCGCCGTGGTGCTGTGGGACGTCCAGCGGGTGCTGGCGTTCGCCGCCCTGGCGGGCGCCGTCCTGCTGCCGTACTTCGCGGTGCTGATCGCCAACGCGGGCCGGGAGCGGGCCCCGGGGCTGCCGAGCACCTTCGACTTCCCGCTCGACACCCCGCTGATGCTCGGCCCCGGTGGGACGGGTGGGGCTGGTGCGAAGGCCGGTACAGGAGAGGCAAAGGCCGCTCCCACCGATCCTTCACAGGACGTGGACTGACCGTCCGTTTCACGCCGCTTCGCCCTCGTTCAGCTCGTCGAAAGCTCAAAAGAAGCTCAGATTAATCATGCAAGACCTCCCCATCCGAGGGTGGTGGCGTGACATACTGCGTACGCGCTCCGCATCCCCCGTCGGAGCGACGGACCGACGCCGGGCGGCTCCCCCCGTGGCTGCCCGGCGTCGCCATGCCCGGATCCGGTCGGCCCGAGCGGGCGTGACAGACTGGCGGTGCAGACGTCACCCGCCAATCGTTGAGGACGGCCCGATGGACACCCCGCAGACGCCGATCTGCTCCGCCAAGGGCTGCCGGGCGGACGCCGGCTGGGTGCTGGTGTGGAACAACCCCAAGCTGCACACCCCGGACCGCCGCAAGACCTGGCTCGCCTGCGACGAGCACCGCGAGCACCTCTCCCAGTTCCTCGGGGTGCGCGGCTTCCTCAAGGAGGTCGTCGCCTTCGCCGACTGGGCCCCCGAGGCCGTCAAGAGTTCCGGCGGGGCTGCCTAGCAACCCGTCCGGGGGTTCCGGCGAGTCGGTCCGGAAACCGGTCGGCCCCCGAGGGGCCGCCTAGCCGCCGATCGCGGACATCGGCCGCTCGGGCTGGAGGAACTCCGGGTCGTCGATGCCGGCCCCGGCCTTCTTGCCCCACATCGCCGCCCGCCACAGCGCGGCCAGTTCGGCGTCGTCCGCGCCCGAGCGCAGCGCGGTGCGCAGATCGGTCTCGCCGGTCGCGAACAGGCAGTTGCGCACCTGGCCGTCGGCGGTCAGCCGGGTGCGGTCGCAGGCCCGGCAGAACGGACGGGTGACCGAGGCGATCACGCCCACCCGGCCGGGGCCGCCGTCCACCAGCCAGCGCTCGGCAGGCGCCGCGCCCCGGCGCTCGGACGGCTCCGGGGTGAGCGCGAAGCGGGCCCGCAGCAGGTCGAGGATCTCCGTCGCGGTGACCATCGACGCGCGGTCCCAGCCGTGCTGGGCGTCCAGCGGCATCTGCTCGATGAAGCGCAGCTCGTAGCCCCGCTCCAGGCACCAGGCCAGCAGGTCGGCCGCCTCGTGGTCGTTGACCCCGCGCATCAGTACCGCGTTCAGCTTCACCGGCGCGAGCCCGGCGGCCTCGGCGGCGGCCAGCCCGTCCAGCACGTCCTGGTGGCGGTGGCGGCGGGTGAGGGTGTGGAAGACCTCGGGGTCGAGAGTGTCCAGCGAGACGTTGATCCGGTCGAGGCCGGCTTCGCGCAGCGCCGTCGCGGTGCGGGCCAGCCCGATGCCGTTGGTGGTCAGTGAGAGTTCCGGGCGCGGTTCCAGCTCCGAGCAGGCGGCGACGACGGCGACCAGCCCGGGGCGCAGCAGCGGCTCGCCGCCGGTGAAGCGGACCTCGCGCACGCCCAGGTCGCGCACGGCGACGGTGACGAGCCGCACGATCTCCTCGTCGGTGAGCAGGTCCGGCTTGGCGAGCCACTGCAGGCCCTCCTCCGGCATGCAGTAGGTGCAGCGCAGGTTGCACCGGTCCGTGAGGGAGACCCGCAGGTCGACGGCCTGTCGTCCGAAGGTGTCGAGCAGCACGTGCGTCCTTCCCCGAGATGCGGCCGGCCCGGCCGCCGTCACGGCGGGCCGGGCCAGCATAGTCACGCGGGGCGATCAGTGGGCGCCCAGCCCGGTCAGCGAGCGCACCTCCAGTTCAGCGTACTTCGCCGGGTCGGACTGTTCCCTGGACAGCAGCGTGCCGAGCCAGCCGGCCAGGAAGCCGACCGGGATGGAGACCAGGCCGGGGTTCTCCAGCGGGAACCAGTGGAAGTCGGAGTGCGGGAAGAGCGAGGTCTTCGCGCCGGAGACCACCGGGGAGAAGACCACCAGCGTCACCGAGGTGATCAGTCCGGCGTAGACCGAGCTGACCGCGCCGACGGTGGTGAAGCGCTTCCAGAACAGCGAGTAGAGCAGGGTGGGCAGGTTCGCCGAGGCGGCGACCGCGAAGGCCAGTGCGACCAGGGCGGCGGTGTTGAGCTTGTCCGCGAAGAGGCTGAGCACGATCGCGACGGCCCCGATCGCGACCGCGGCCCACTTCGCCGAGCGCACCTCCTCCTTCTCGCTCGCCTTCCCGCGCCGGATCACGTTGGCGTAGAGGTCGTGCGCGAAGGAGGCCGAGGAGGCGAGCGTGAGCCCGGCGACCACGGCCAGGATGGTGGCGAAGGCGACCGCCGAGATCACCGCGAGCAGGATCGCGCCGCCGGTGGTCCCGGCGCCTCCGCCGAGCGCCTCGGCCAGCTGGGGCGCCGCGGTGTTGCCCGCCGCGTTCGCCGCCTTGATCGCCTTGGAGCCGACCAGCGCGGCGGCGCCGAAGCCGAGCGCCAGGGTCATCAGGTAGAAGACGCCGATGATGCCGATCGCCCAGAGCACCGACTTCCGGGCCGCCTTGGCGGTGGGCACGGTGTAGAAGCGGACCAGGATGTGCGGCAGGCCGGCGGTGCCGAGGACCAGCGCGATGCCCAGGCTGATGAAGTCGAGCTTGGCGGTGCCGCTGCCGTACTTCTGCCCTGGTTGGAGGAAGGCCTCGCCCTTGCCGCTCGCGCTCGCCGCCGCGCCGAGCAGTTCGGAGGGGTTGAAGTGGTACTTGGCCAGTACCAGGACGGTCATCAGCGCAGCGCCGGCGATCAGCAGCACGGCCTTGACGATCTGTACCCAGGTGGTGCCCTTCATTCCTCCGATCACCACATAGATGATCATCAGCGCGCCGACCCCGACGATGGTCCAGCGCTTGGCGGCGTTCCCCTCCGCGCCCAGCAGCAGCGCGACCAGGGTGCCGGCGCCGACCATCTGGGCGAGCAGGTAGAAGATCGACACCACGATGGTGGAGACGCCCGCCGCGGTGCGCACCGGACGCTGGCGCATCCGGAACGCGAGGACGTCCGCCATCGTGAAGCGACCGGAGTTGCGCAGCGGTTCGGCGATCAGCAGCAGCGCGACCAGCCAGGCGACCAGGAAGCCGATCGAGTAGAGGAAGCCGTCGTAGCCGGTGAGCGCGATGGTCCCGGCGATGCCGAGGAAGGACGCGGCGGACATGTAGTCGCCGGAGATGGCCAGGCCGTTCTGGAAGCCGGTGAAGCCGCGGCCGCCGGCGTAGAAGTCGGAGGCGCTCCTGGTCTGCCGCCCGGCCCAGACGGTGATGCCGAGGGTGGCCAGGACGAAGACGCCGAACAGGGCCATCGTCAGACCGCGGTGCTCGGTGGCGGAGCTGGCGAGCAGAGTCATTCGGCGGGCTCCCGGGGTGCGTGGACGACGGCGCCGTGCGCCTCGCGGATCGCCGCGGCGGACGGGTCGATCCGCCGGTCCGCGTAGCGCGCGTACCAGGCGGCGATCGCGAAGGTGGTCACGAACTGCAGCAGCCCGAGCACCAGGGCCACGTTGACGTGCCCGAGGACCTTGGTGCGCATCAGTCCCGGCGCGTAGCAGGAGAGCAGGACGTAGAGCAGGTACCAGAGCACGAAACCGATGGTGACCGGGAAGGCGAAGCTCCGGAACGAGCGCCGCAGGGTTCGGAACTCCTCGCTGTCGTCGATGAGTTGGGCTTCCGCGGCGGCGGTGGTGAGCGGCGGCGAATCCACGCTGTCTCCTCACTCCTTCGGCGTATTTGTCACACGGGGGAACGGTCGAACGTGAGGGGCGTCACACGTCTGGCGCCGCGCAATGCTAGGAGCGTCCTGCCCGCCCCGGAAGGGGTTGACCGCGATCAGTCGAGCGTTCACCCCCTCGCACCATCCGATTGGCCGAAAAGCAGTCCATCTCAGCGACTTCGCCGCACCGGACCGACCCCCGACCCCCGGCCGCCGCCCGCGCCCTCCCCCGGGAACGACACCGGGAAACGACACCGGCCCGTGCCGCACCCCGAAGGGGCGGCACGGGCCGGGTGCCGGGAGGCCGAGGCCTCAGAACGCGATCCGCACCTTCAGGGCCGAGCGGTCGTCCATCGCGCGGTAGCCGTCCGGAACGCCGTCCAGGCCGACGGTGCGGTCGAAGACCAGGCCCGGCTCGATGGCGCCCGAGAGCACGTCCGGCAGCAGCTCGGGGATGTACGCGCGGGCCGGGGCGACGCCGCCGTTCAGCGAGACGTTTCGGCCGAACATCTGACCGATGTCGACGCCCGCGCTGCCGCCGTGCGGCACCCCGACGTAGCCCACCGCGCCGCCGTCCCGGGTGATCGAGATGGCCGTCCGCATCGACTCCTCGGTACCGACCGCCTCCAGCACCGCGTGCGCGCCCTGGCCGCCGGTCAGTTCCTTCACCGCCTCGACCGCGGCCTCGCCGCGCTCCGCCACCACGTCCGTCGCACCGAAGCGACGGGCCAGCTCGGTACGGGCCGCGTGCCGGCCCAGCGCGATGATCCGGCCCGCGCCCAGCCGGTGCGCCGCCAGCACCCCGCACAGGCCCACCGCGCCGTCGCCGACCACCGCGACCGTCGCACCCGGCCGCACCCGCGCGGAGACCGCCGCGTGGTGCCCGGTCGACATCACGTCGGACAGCGCCAGCAGCCCGGGCAGCAGCTTCTCGTCACCCGCCGCCTCCTTCGGCAGCTTCACCAGCGTCCCGTCCGCGAACGGCACCCGCACCGCCTCGCCCTGGCCGCCGTCCGAACCGACCTGCCCCCAGAACCCGCCGTGCGGACAGGAGGTCTGCAGCCCTTCGAGACAGAAGTCACACATCCCGTCCGACCAGACGAACGGCGCCACCACCAGGTCGCCCCTGGCGAAGCCGCGCACCTCGGCGCCGACCTCCTCGACCACGCCCAGGAACTCGTGCCCGATCCGCTGCCCGGCCACCCGCTGCGCCACGCCGCGGTAGGCCCACAGGTCGCTGCCGCAGATGCAGGCGTTCACCACCCGGAGCACCACGTCCGTCGGATGCTGGATCACCGGGTCCGGGACCTCTTCGATCCGGATGTCGTTGGGGCCGTGAATCACGGTGGCACGCATGCGCTGTTCCTTAGCTGAAAGATCTCGACCAGGTGTACGACACCCCCGTCGACCACTCTATTCCGGCCGGTCGGTCGCAACATTCCGGCCGGAGCCCCCCGCCCCGCCCCTTATCCTGTTGGACCATGCAACCGATCCAGCCCGAGACCTACGGAGTGCCGCGGACCGCGCCGGTCCCCGCGCAGCGCTCCGCCGTCCCCACCGGGGGCTTCGCGGTCGTCGACGTCGAGACCACCGGTCTCGGCCGCTCGGACCGCGTCATCTCGGCGGGCGTCTACCAGCTGGACGCGGACGGCGACGTCGTCGACCACTGGTACACCCTGGTCAACCCCCAGCGGGACCCGGGCCCGGTCTGGATCCACGGCCTCACCGCCGAGCTGCTCGCCACCGCCCCGACCTTCCCGCAGATCGCCGACGAGTTCGCCACCCGCCTGCAGGACCGCGTCCTGGTCGCGCACAACGCGCTCTTCGACTGGAACATGATCTCCCGCGAGTTCTCCCGGGCCGGCCTGCGCGCCCCGGTCGAGCAGCGGCTGTGCACCATGGTCCTCTCCCGCGACCTGCGCCTGCCGCTGCCCAACGGCAAGCTGTCCTCGCTCGCCGCCCACTTCGGCGTCCAGCAGCGCCACGCCCACAACGCCCTGGACGACGCCCGGGTGCTCGCCGAGGCCTTCCGCCCCAGCCTGCGCCTCGCCCGCGACGGCGGCGTGCCGCTGCCGCTCCAGAACTGCGTCGCGGTCACCGACCTCGGCGAGGAGGAGCCGGCCGCCCCGGGCCGCAGCACCTGGACCGGCGCCACGTACCGCCAGGCCAAGAAGCGCCCGCCCTGCCCGTACCCCAACCCGGGGCGCTGGGAGGACGGCAAGCCCCTGGTGCAGGGCATGCGGGTGGCCGTCACCGGCGACACCGCCACCGACCGCGAGGTCCTGGAGGACCGCGCGGTCGAGGCCGGCCTGCACATCGCCACCTCGGTGAGCCGCCTCACCAGCCTGCTGGTCACCAACGAGCCGGACAGCTGGAGTGGCAAGGCCCGCCGGGCCCGCGAGCTCGGCACCCCCGTCGTCGGCGAGGACGCCTTCCTCCAGCTGCTGCGCGAGGTCGCCCCGCACCCCGGTGCGTGAGCCGTTTGTGAGGTCGGCGTACCGTTCCCATGTGTACCGTTTTCTGCTGACCCGACAGTGGCTGATCACCATGCTGGTCGCGCTGCTGCTGATCCCCGCGACGATCAAGCTGGGCTTCTGGCAGCTGCACCGCCACGAGGCACGGGTGGCCCGGAACGAGCTGATCGGCCAGGCCCTCACCGCCGCGCCGGTCCCCTTCGACACCCTGTCGCCGGCCCCCGGCTTCGCGGTCCCCAAGGACCTCACCTGGCGCGCGGCGACCGCCACCGGACAGTACGACCCGGCACACGAGTTCGTGGTCCGCAAGCGGACCGACTCCAACGGCAGCATCGGCTACTTCGTGGTGACCCCGTTCCGGCTCGCCGACGGCAAGGGCACCGTCCTGGTCAACCGCGGCTGGGTCGCCTCCGGCGACGGCGCCACCGAGTACCCGCCCGTCCCGGCCGCCCCCACCGGCGAGGTCTCCCTCACCGGCCGCCTGCGCGCCGAGGAGACGTACGGCGCCAGCGGCATCAAGGACCGCACCGGCCTGCCCGACCGCCAGTTCAACCTGATCAACACCGACGAGCAGGCCAGGCGGACCGGCGCCCCGCTCCTCGGCGGCTACCTCGAACTCACCGGCACCACCCCCGCCCCGGCCGACCAGCCCCAGCTGATCCCCGAGCCCAACCACTCCGACATCGGCCCGCACATGGCCTACGCCATCCAGTGGTGGCTGTTCACCGCGATGATCCCGGTCGGCGTCTGGGTCCTCGCCCGCCGCGAGGCCAAGGACCGCGCCAAGCAGGCCGCCGAAGCCGAGGTCCCGCTCGACGCCGTCCCCGCCTAGAGCGCGTCGCCCGGCTGGAGCACGCCGCCTAGAGCACCTCGTCCAGCTCCCGCAGCAGCCGCGCCTTCGCCCGCGCTCCCACCACCGACCGCACCGGCTGCCCGCCCCGGAACACCATCAGCGTCGGCATCGACAGCACCCCGTACGCCGCCTGCGTCCGCGGATTGTGGTCCACGTCCACGCTCACCACCCGCAGCCGGTGCCCCTCCTCCCGCGCGATGTCCGCCAGCACCGGCGCCATCATCCGGCACGGCGGGCACCAGTCCGCCGTGAAGTCCACCAGCACCGGCCCCTCGGCCTCCAGCACCTCAGCGGCGAACGTCTCGTCCGTCACCGCCGGCACACCCGTGATCTCCACCGTCTACTCCTTCACCAGTTCGCAAACAGGCGGCTCCTGAACGGCGGCCAGCTCGTCCCGCGCCCTCACGGCCCGATCGAACTGCCCCGCCACCTGGGCCCGCACGTCCTGGAGCCGGGCGATGCACTCGTCCAGCTCCCCCAACTTCCGCCGGTACACCTCCAGAGAGGCCGGACAGGAGTCCCCCTCCGGGTGCCCCGCCCGCAGGCACTCCACGAACGGCCTGGTCTCCTCCAGCCCGAACCCGAAGTCCTGCAACATCCGGATCTCCCGCAGCAGCCGCAGATCCCCCTCGTCGTACGCCCGGTACCCGTTGCCCGCCCGCCGGGCCGGCAACAACCCCAACTGCTCGTAGTACCGCAACGTCCGCGTGGTCGTCCCCGCCCGCTCCGCCAACTCCCCGATCCGCACGCCGAACCACTCCTCCCGGACTTCCGGCAACGACCGTAAACCTTCCCCTCGGCGTCAACGCCAGCCCCGAGCCGCCCCCGCTTCCCGACCGGGCAAGATGTCCCCCATGGATCTCGGACTGAAAGACAAGGCCTACATCGTCACCGGCGCCACCCGAGGCCTCGGCCTCGCCGGCGCCCGCGAACTCGCCGCCGACGGCGCCCGCGTGCTCATCAGCGGCCGCACCCGGCAAGCCGTCGACAACGCCGTCGCCGAACTCGAGACTCTCGGAACCGCCCGGGGCCTCGTCGCCGACAACGCCTCCCCCGACACCCCCGAGCGCCTCATCGCCGAGGCCCGGCGCCACTTCGGTCGTCTCGACGGCATCCTGATCAGCGTCGGCGGCCCCCAGGCCGGCCCCGTCGAGACCACCCCCGAGGACGCGTGGCGCGACGCCTTCGAGTCCGTCTTCCTCGGTGCCCTCCGGCTCGCCCGCGCCACCGCCGCCGCGCTCACCGACGGCGGTGTGATCGCCTTCGTGCTCTCCAGCTCGGTCCGCCAGCCGATTCCCGGTCTGGGCATCTCCAACGGCCTGCGTCCGGGTCTCGCCATGGCCGCCAAGGCCCTCGCCGACGAGCTGGGCCCCCGCGGCATCCGCGTGCTCGGTCTGCTCCCGGCCCGGATCGACACCGACCGGGTCCGCGAGCTCGACGGCCTCGCCGCCGACCCCGACGCCGCCCGCGCCCAGGCCAGCGCCGCCATCCCGCTGGGCCGCTACGGCACCCCCGAGGAGTTCGGCAAGGTCGCCGCGTTCCTGCTCTCCCCCGCCGCCTCCTACCTGACCGGCGTCATGGTCCCCGTCGACGGCGGCGCACTCCGCACCCTCTGACTCCCGCCTCCACTCTCGATTGCTCGACCCCGACCGTTCCTGGACTACTCCACCCGCGACCGGCTCCGCCCCCGCCGCCCCCGCCGGCCCCACCCGTGCCGCGGCTCGGCGGGGGCCGCCTGCAGGACCCTGATCCGCAGATCGGCCGGCAGCGCCGCCAGCCGCAGGCTCCCGCAGGCATCCGCCCGAGGCCCGTCCTCGAAGTGCTCCACCAGCGCGGCCGGATCCCCGCCCGGCCGCAACCGCACCGCACCGCGCAGCCGCGGATGCCTCGGCGCCCGCACCAACCGCACCGTGGCCCGCTCGACCTGCGGCAGCACCACCGTCCGGTTCTCCAACGCCTCCTCCAGCGCCCGCGCACCGACCCGCAGTCGAAGCCCGCCCGCCCCCGGCGTCGGCACCTCGATGCTCGACAGCCCCGTGCGCCTCAGCTGCGCCACCAGCCACCACACCATCCCCGCCACCAGCACGGTCAGTCCGCCGATCACCGTCGGCCACCACCACGCCGACGCCACCCACTGCCCCCGCGAGCGCGCGCCGACCACCGGCTGGTCGGGCGAGGTGAGCGGCCACCAGTGCGGTGGATGCACGCCCAGCCTCCAGTACAGGTCGAGCCCGCCCGCCAGCACCAGCACCCCGACCCCCAGTAGCACCGCCCCCACCACCCCCAGCAACACCCGGTTGACGACCGTTCGCCTCACCCCGCCACCCCCGCACCACCGGCCGTCCCGGCCCCCGTACCGGCACCGGGGTCACCGGCACCCGGGTCCGACTCCCCGCCCGGTTCCTCCCCCACCACACGCGCGGTCCCGCGCGCCGCCCGCACGTCCAGCCGCATCGGCCGTCCCAGCCCCACCCGTCCCAGCTCGTCCCGCAACTGCCGCTGCACCAACGCCGGCTCCGCCGTCCCCGCCAACGAGATCCGGATCCGCCGCCGCCCGACCCGGATCCTCAGGTGGTCGATCCCGTCCAGTCCGGCCGCCCGGTCCGTCAGCAGGTGCCCGACCCCGGCCCGGTCGATGGCCGCGTTCGTCCCCCCGTACGGCCGCAGTACGAGCCAGCGCCGCAATCCGGGCGCGAAGGCCAGCCACAGCAACCACCCGCCGAGCAGGGTCGCCGCTCCGGCCCCCACCAGGACCGCCAGGTCGTCGAGGTGCCGCGTCGCCAGCTCGTCCGCGATCTGCGCCCGCCACCGCCGGGCCGGCTGCCCGACCCGCACCGCGATCACGTCGTACAGCAGCGCCGCCGCCACCACCAGCACCGCCGTCGCCACCAACGCGGCCGCAGCCGTACGGGGCGCCCGCAGCCGTCCCACCTTGTCCGCCCGAAGCTCCGGTGCCGCCCCCTGCACCGCCTCCGCCCCCTGCGCCCCCTCCGCCTCAGGGGCCTGCGCGCTCACGAAGCGCCCCCCGTCATGAACTTCTCGACCACGACGACCACTTCCGAGACCCTGACCCCGGTCAGCCCCGCCACCCGCTCGGCGATCCGCGCCCGCACCGCCCCGGCCAGCGTCGCGACGTCCGAGGGGAACGGCAGCTCAAGAGCCACCCGGACCCGCACCGTGCTCCCCGGTACGGTCACCGAGACGTGCGGCGGCGCCCCCTTCGCCCGCCCGGCGGGCCAGGCCTCGGCCAGCACCTCCCGGGCGGCCCGAGCCGCGATCCCGGCGTACACCCGGTCGGCGATCCGAAGCCGTCCCCGACGACCCGGCGCGGACCCGGCCCCCGAAGCCGACCCCGAGCCCGAGCCCGCAACAGAACCCGAACCCGAACCCGAACCGTGACCGGGCCCCGAGCCCGACCCGGAACGGGAGACCACGACCGGAACCGACACGGGGCCCGTCATCAGCGGCGCCGGTCCCGGCCGCGGAGCAGGTCCCCGAGGTCGCCCAGCTCGATGTCGCCCTCCAGCAGGCGTCCGATCACAAAGCCGACCAACCCGAGCACAGCCACCAGCAGGAAGGCCGCGAACCCGCCGAAGTACCCGGCGAAGCCGAGGGCCATGCCCACCACGAGGCCGACGATGGCCAGGTTCATCCGCTACTCCCTCGTTTCCCGCTACTCCGTCGGGCCCGACGCCCCGGCCTGCCGCCGAACGCGCTACTTGAGCTTCGGCCGCTGCCCGGACGGCGCCACCGGTTCCTCTTCCTCCTCGAACTCCGGTTCGTCCGGGAGGTGGACGTCGTTGACCGCGATGTTGACCTCGACGACCTCCAGACCGGTCATCCGTTCGACCGCGTTGACGATATTCTCCCGCACCTGGCGGGCGAGTTCGGGAATGACCACGCCGTACTCGACCACCAGGGCGATGTCGATCGCGGTCTGCTTCTCGCCGACCTCGGCCTTGATGCCCCGCCCGACGCTGGGCTTGCCGCCGGGCACCCGGTCCCGCATCGCGCCGAAGGTACGGGCGAGGCCGGACCCGAGCGCGTGGATTCCGGCGACCTCGCGGGCCGCCATACCGGCGATCTTCTCCACCACGCCGACGGCGAGCGCGGTACGGCCGCGCTCCCCCACCGGCTTGGCACCGCCGCCGGCACCCGGCGGACCGGAGGTCGGGGCGCTGCCACCACCGGTGTGCTTGTGCATGGTCGCGGGCGTCGGAGTGTCAGGCATGGGCGCTTCTCCCGTCGTACGTCACCAGCTATATCGCAAACCTCCCCAACTCTGGCATTTCGCCACGGTTCCCGCCCCCCGAGCGTCGGCAGCCCACCCCGGCGCCCGCCCCTGCGCGAGAGATTCCGCCCCCCACGCGGGAGGCTCACCGGGAGACCCACCCAGGAGACCCACCCGGGAGATCCGCGCGAAAGACCCGCACAGGAGAAAAGGGCCCGGCCCCGGGGAAGTCCCCCGGGGCCGGGCCCTGCGTCGTCGCCGTGCGGTCAGTCGCCGATCCCGGCGAGCTCCCGCAGCCGACGGGCCTGCGCCGCCCGTTCGGCCGAACGCTGCTCGTCGAAGGAGCGCCCGGCGGCCCCCTGCAGCAGGGCCTTGGTCTCGATCACCGCCCCGCGCGGAGCGGCCAGCAGGGCCGCCGCGAGGTCGCGGGCGGCCGCCTCCAGGTCCTCGCCCGACACGGCGAGGTTGGCCAGCCCGATCGCGGCGGCCTCCTCGGCACCCACCCAGCGGCCGGTCGCGCAGATCTCCAGTGCCCGCGCGTAGCCGACGAGCTCGGTGAGCGGCTTGGTGCCGGCCAGGTCCGGAACGAGGCCCAGCGAGGTCTCCTTCATCGCGAACTGGACGTCCTCAGCGACCACCCGCAGGTCGCAGCCGAGGGCCAGCTGAAAGCCCGCGCCGACGGCGTGGCCCTGGACCGCCGCGATGGAGATCAGGTCCGGACGGCGCCACCAGGTGAAGGCCTCCTGGTACGAGGCGATGGCGTCGTCCAGCTCCCGGTCGGTGGAGGCGGCGAGCTGGAGGAAGGTGGGCTCGCCCGGGATGCCCTCGGGGGTGAACATGGCCCGGTCCAGCCCGGCGGAGAAGGAGACCCCCTCCGCCCGCAGCAGCACCACCCGGACGCTGCCGGGCAGCTCGCGGCCGGCGTCGGTGAGGGCGCGCCAGAGCGCGGGCGACTGGGCGTTGCGCCGCTTGGGTCGGCACAGGGTGACGACGGCGAGTTCGCCCTCGATCTCCAGGCGGACGCCGTCCCGCTCCCAGCTCGGGGCCTGCGGGTCGATGGCGGGAGCGGTCATGCGGGGACCTCCGGTGGCGAGGGACTTGGCTACCGGAGAGTAACAAAACTGGACGCGCCTGGGCAGGGGCTCCGGCCCGGAGAGATCGACGGGGCCTGCGGCACTCCACAACGCCCCGCGAGGCGCGAATGCGAGGCGAGGCTCGGCTCGGCGAAGAGCGAAAGGGAAATGAACGGTATTGAAGAATGGGGGAAGGACCTCACCCCGGACATGACGATCGGCGGCCGGCTCGCACGGCTCGAGGGCGGACGCCCAGCTGACGGTCAGCTGTCGTCTCCTCGGCCGGCACCCTGCCGCCGCGTCATCCAGCCACTGGCTGACGAACCGTCAGGAACCGGCCCCGGCAGTCGCCTTGTTCTTGCCCCGCGTGGCACCGCCGCGGCCCCGGAGGATCACTCCGGACTCGCTCAGCATCCGGTGCACAAAGCCGTACGAACGACCGGTCTCCTCCGCGAGAGCGCGAATGCTCGCCCCGGAGTCGTACTTCTTCTTGAGATCGGCCGCGAGCTTCTCACGCGCGGCACCGGTCACCCGGCTGCCCTTTTTCAGAGTCTCGGCCACCCGTGCCTCCTCGTAGCGTTGCTCGGTCAGATTCCCATGATCACCCATCCACCGCGTCCTGGCCACCCATTCGACAAGGTCGATGTCGGAAATGCGTGGTCCTTCGGTGGTGATCCGAGCGCATCAGGGCGCTCACGCAGAGTGCACGCCCCCTGGCGGATCCGGCCGTTCGCCAAGAAAGAGCTGATCAGCAACGTCGGCCCGACCACGATCGAGTGGCGGGCCGACGGAAAGTCCTTAAACGGAATCCGGGTCTACTTCATTCCCGGACACGCCGAAAGGACTAGATATTCTCATCCGAAAAGCGGATCTCGCGTCTACTTCTGGTCAGGCCAAGGAGACCAGATCGGCGTAGGACGGGTTCCAGAGGTCCTCCACGCCGTCCGGCAGCAGGATGATCCGCTCCGGGTCGAGCGCCTCGACCGCGCCCTCGTCGTGGGTGACCAGCACGACCGCGCCGGAGAACTCGCGCAGCGCGCCCAGGATCTCCTCGCGGCTGGCCGGGTCGAGGTTGTTGGTGGGCTCGTCGAGCAGCAGCACGTTGGCGGAGGAGACCACCAGGGTGGCCAGCGCCAGACGGGTCTTCTCGCCGCCGGAGAGCACCCCGGCCGGCTTGTCGACGTCGTCGCCGGAGAACAGGAAGGAACCGAGGATCTTGCGGATCTGCACCAGGTCGGTGTCGGGCGCGGCCGAGCGCATGTTCTCCAGCACGCTGCGCTCCGGGTCGAGCGTCTCGTGCTCCTGGGCGTAGTAGCCGATCTTCAGGCCGTGGCCCGGGATCACCTCGCCGGTGTCCGGCTGCTCCACTCCGGCCAGCATCCGCAGCAGGGTGGTCTTGCCGGCGCCGTTGAAGCCCAGCACGACGACCCGGGAACCGCGGTCGATCGCCAGGTCGACGTCGGTGAAGATCTCCAGCGAGCCGTAGGACTTGGACAGGCCGCTGGCGGTCAGCGGGGTCTTGCCGCAGGGGGCCGGCTCCGGGAAGCGCAGCTTGGCGACCTTGTCGTTCACCCGGACCTGCTCCAGACCGGAGAGCAGCTTGTCGGCGCGGCGGGCCATGTTCTGCGCGGCCACCGTCTTGGTCGCCTTGGCCCGCATCTTGTCGGCCTGGGCGTTGAGGGTCGCGGCCTTCTTCTCGGCGTTGGCCCGCTCGCGCTTGCGGCGCTTCTCGTCGTCCTCGCGCTGCTGCTGGTACTGCTTCCAGCCCATGTTGTAGACGTCGATGCAGGAGCGGTTGGCGTCCAGGTAGAAGACCTTGTTGACGACCGTCTCGACCAGGTCGACGTCGTGCGAGATGACGATGAAGCCGCCCTTGTAGGTCTTCAGGAAGTCCCGCAGCCAGACGATCGAGTCCGCGTCCAGGTGGTTGGTGGGCTCGTCGAGGAGCAGCACGTCGGAGTCCGAGAAGAGGATCCGGGCCAGCTCGACCCGGCGGCGCTGACCGCCGGAGAGGGTGTGCAGGGGCTGGCCGAGGATGCGGTCCGGCAGGCCCAGCGCGGCGGCGATGGTGGCGGCCTCGGCCTCGGCGGCGTACCCGCCCTTGGTGAGGAACTCGGTCTCCAGCCGGGCGTACTTCTTCATCGCGTTGTCCCGGGTGGCGCCCTTGCCGTTGGCCATCCGCTCCTCGTTCTCGCGCATCTTCTTCAGCACGGTGTCGAGGCCGCGGGCCGAGAGGATGCGGTCCTTGGCGAGGACCTCCAGGTCACCGGTGCGCGGGTCCTGCGGGAGGTAGCCGACCTCGCCCGAACGGGTGACGGTACCGGCGGCGGGCAGGCCCTCGCCCGCCAGCACCTTGGTGAGCGTGGTCTTGCCGGCGCCGTTGCGGCCGACCAGACCGATCCGGTCGCCGGCGGCGACCTTGAAGTTCGCGGACTCGATCAGGATCCGGGCACCGGCACGCAGTTCGAGGGCGTTGGCGGAAATCATGGCTGGGAGCTGCTCCTGGGACGTGGGCGGGCGGCCGGGCAGGACTGACCCGGGGCCGGGTTGGCGTGAGGGGGACTTCATCGGCGGTCGGCGCGGCCCTCCTGGCGCCGCCGCCCGCTATTGCCCGGAGAAAATAGCCATGGCGGCAAGTCTACCGGGCCCCGTGTCACCCTCGGAGGCGTACCGGCCCGGGGTATCCGGCGGCCTGCCGCCCGCCCGTTCCGGGGCTGAAGGCCGTCGTCCGCGGGTCGTCCCCGTTACTGCGGCTGCGCGCCCGACCGGTCCCCCGCGGGCGCCGGGGCGTCCGGCGCGGTACCGGTGGGCGCCGGGTCGCCCACGGCCGGGTTCGCCGCCGGGTCGCCCACGGCCGGGTTCGCCGCCGGGTCGCCCACGGCCGGGTTCGCCGCCGGGTCCGCCGCGCAGCCGCCCTGCGGACGGACCGCCGCGAACGGCGCGTCCACGCTGCCGCAGGCCGTCTCGGGCGCGGCCGCCTTGGTGTCGAACACCTTGGGCGGGACGATCGGGCCGTCGGTGATCTCCACCCGGCTGCGGTCCAGCACCTTGACCGTGGCGGTCGGACCGGCGTTCATCGCCCAGCCGTTGCTGTCCAGCCGGTAGCCGGTGATGCCGCCGGAGACGGCCTGCCCACTGCTGTTGGTGCAGGTGCGCGGGATGAGCACGGCGTAGTCGGTGTGGACGGCGCGCAGCGGGTCGTAGACGCAGCTGCCGGAGGGCTTGTCGTTGTAGCGCAGGTCGCCGTCGGCGTCGCGCAGGCCCATGGTCAGGTTCGGGGTGACCAGGGCCAGCCAGGGCGAGCCGTCCCGCTGGACGGTGTGCAGCGCGGCCGCGGCCCGCTGCTTGGCGAGCGCCTTGCGCTGGGCGTCGGTCCGCTTGTCGGCGCCGGGCTCGCCGTCGCCGTGCAGCCAGTCGGCCAGGCCCGGCACCGCACGGTGCCAGCGCACCTCGTGGTCGCCGGGGCGCACCGAGGTGACCATGCCGTCGTCCCAGACCACGATCGCGTTGTCGCCGGCCATCGCCAGGTAGAGCGCCTCGGCGCCCTCGCGGCGGTAGGACCAGGCCTGCTCGCCGGTCCGCTTGTGGAAGGCCTCCAGGCCGGGGCCCACCCGCAGGTCGAGGTCGGCCGAGCTGAGCGACTCGGAGTTCACCGGTGTAGCCCCGGCGTCGCCCGGTCCCGCGACCCGGTCGCCGAACGGCACCGGCTTGTTCGCGTGCGCCGCCGCTCCGGCCGCAAGGACCAGCATCACCGCCGAGGCAGGCAGGATCGAGCGGGGGGTCAGTACACGCAGCGGCTTCCAGGACACGGCCGGAGCGTACCTTTCACCGGGCACGCGAGTCAGCCCGGTTCCGCCGCCGCCGTGTCCCGCCGGGCGTCCGCCCGGCCCCGCGCGCCCTTCCCGCACGTCCACCCGCCCACCTGCGCCGTCGGGGTTCCGGCCGCCGCGCCGGGCGTTGCGGAGCGGGCCTCGGGGGCCCGACAGGACCGTTACCAAGCTGATACATGACCGCGGGTCGCCGGTCTTTGTGGCAGACGGCGTTCGATCGGCGCCCACTTTAGGGTGACATTCGGCTTTTTCGTCCCCCTTCGGGCCTACTGTCGGCGAGCGGGGCGCCACGGTCCGTCCACGCCGAGACCGTGCGCCCCGCCCACGCGACGTCCGGAGGAGAGCACCATGCGAATCGGCCGCCTGACGCTGGCCGCCGCCACCCTGCTGCTGATGGCCACGGCCAGCGTCCCGGCCGGGACGCCGTTCAGCCAGACCGAACGGCACGCCCTCTCCTCGGGGGCCGTCGAGCCCCGCGGCGCGGCCCCCCGCCCGCCGGTCCAGCGGCCGAACCACGAGCCGCCGTTCGGTGCCTTCGTCGGTTCCTGGGACGACTACATCCCGCAGATCGGCCGGTACGCGCAGTGGCTGGGCAACGCGAACATGCAGGTCGGCCACACCTATCTGGCGGGCAACGGCTGGAGCGACATCGAGGGCGAGCCGATGGTGCTCGGTCTGTGGTCGCAGTGGCGGCAGGCCGATCCGTCCCGGCTGCTGGTGCTCGGGGTGCCGATGCTGGTGCCCAGCGAGGCGAAGGTGCCGGACGGCGAGGTCGCCGACCTGCTGGCCCAGGGGGCGCGCGGGGACTTCGACGGGCACTTCCTCAAGCTCGCGCGCCGGCTGGTCGCGCTGGGCGGCGCGGACACCGTGCTCACGCTCGGCTGGGAGATGAACGGCACCACCTACACCCACCGCTGCAAGCCCGACCCGGCCGCGTGGAAGACGTACTGGCGGCGGATCGTCGGGGTGATGCGCTCGGTGCCCGGGCAGCGGTTCCGCTTCGACTTCGCCCCCAGCCGGGGCCTGGACGCCGTCCCGTGGACCAAGTGCTACCCCGGTGACGACGTGGTCGACATCATCGGCATGGACAACTACGACCAGCCGGCGGGCGGCACCTTCGACGACTACGTGCGCGAGCCGTACGGCCTCCAGGACCAGGTGGAGTTCGCCGCCAAGCGCGGCAAGCCGGTCTCGTACCCGGAGTGGGGGCTGTTCCGCAACGGCGACAACCCCGAGTTCGTGCAGCGGATGGTCGACTGGATCCGCACCCACGACACCGCCTACCAGACCGTCACCGACTACTGTCCGCACGGCTTCTTCCAGTGCGAGCGCAATCCGCGCTCGGCGGCCACGTTCAAACAGCTGATGGCCGGTTCGAAGGGGGCGCCGGCGGAGGCACCGGCCCCGCCGGTCGCCCCGGCGGCGACGGACGTGCCCCCGGCGCAGGGCCCGCCCAGCCCGCCGGACCCGCCCGCCGTGCCGGCCGCGCCCGCCGTGCCCGGGGGCGGCACCGCACCGAGCAGGACAGCGGGCCCGTCGGCCCGTCCCGCGAAGGGCAAGTCGACGGGCCGGCCGACGGGCGCGCCGCACGCCCGGCACTGAGCGCTCAGCTGCGGCGGCGGGCCAGCAGCGCTTCCTTGAGCCGGGGGAAGCGGGTGCGCAGCTGGTGCGCCGCCGCCTGCCGGGCCCGCACCGCCCCGGCGCGGACGGCCGCCGCCGGCGCCGCCCCCGCCGGGCCGAGCAGCAGCCGGTGGTTGGACAGCTGGTCCGGCCGCCAGCGCTGCTTGTACGGCTCCTGGCCGCGCAGCAGCCCGAGCAGTGGAACGCCCGCGCCGACCGTCTCGTCCAGCGCCGCGCTGAACAGCAGCCCGGCGATGTCCAGCCGCTCGCGCAGCACCGGGTGCGCCCCGTACATGTACAGGCCGCCGAAGGACGGGCAGAGCAGGAGCAGGTTCACCGCGACCAGCTGGCCGTCCAGGTGGAACTGGTGGACGGTGGCCCTGCCGGAGGCGACCAGTCCGGTGGTGGACTCGGTCAGGTGCCTGGCGAACCGCTCGGTGCGGTGCTCGGGCGTGACGCCGCGCGCCTGCCACTGCAGGAAGTGCAGCCGCAGCAGCCCGTCCAGTGCCTGCGGCACCTCGGCCGCCGGGGTGGAGCGGACCGTCACCCCGGCCTCGGCGATCTTGCGGAGCTTCACCCGGCTGCGCTGGGCGGTCTTGCCTGGCACCCGCTTGAGCAGCCGGTCCATCGGGACGGCCGGCAGGTACTGGCAGAGCGAGTCCCGGTAGCGGCGGCGACTGCCGCGCCAGTGCGCGTACACCCGCTGCACCGCCGCCTCGGGGTGCACCTCGCGCAGTTCCAGCCAGTGCCAGGGGCGGGTGAGCGGGAGCGCGGCGGCGAACTCGGCGGCGGCCCGGTCGGCGCACTCGTCGTCGAGCAGGACGTCGGTGTAGTCGACCAGTCCGCCGCCGAGGCCGGTCAGGCCGCCGAACGGTCCGCCGCGGCGCACGAAGGCGCCCGCGCCGACCAGTCGGCCGTCCCGGCGGACCAGCACCACGAGCAGGCTGCCGGGGCGGCCGTAGTGGCGCCACCAGGAGCGCTGCCAGTCGGCGGCCTGGAAGAAGGTCGCGGTCCGGCAGCGGCCGGCCAGGTCGTCCCACTCCTCGGCGAAGAGGTCCAGGGCGTCGTCCTCGCCGTGGAGCTCGGTGGTCCAGGTCGGCGCCGTCGCCTGGGCGGGCAGGCTGCTTCTGCGGGTTTCGGTGCTCATCGTGCGCTCCCGGCCGGCGCCTTGGCCTGGGTGGCGGGCCGGTCCTCGACGGCGGGGGCCTGCTCCTCGACGGCGGAGGGCTGTTCCTCCGCCGCGAGGGTCCGGTCCTCGGCCGGGGGCTGCTCCGCCACCGCGGGCCCGGCGCCGGGCTTCCTGGCGGGCTTCCCGACGGGCTTCTTCTCGGCCTTCGCACTCCCCTTCTTCACGCTCTCGGCCTTCACGCTCGCGGTCCTCACGCTCCCGGCCTTCGCCCCTTCGGCCTCGGCGCCGGGCGCGGGCGCGGGCGCGGAGTCGCCACCGGACTCGGTCCTGGCCTTGGCCGGCTCCTCGCGGCGCGGGCGCGGCGTCGTCGGGACCGCCAACGGCGCGGAGGCGGCGGAGGCCTCCGATCCCTCCGATCCCTCCGATCCCTGTGCGGCCTGCGCGGCCTGCGCCGCCTGCGATGCCCGCGCGGCCCGCAGGACCCGCGGCATCTCGGCACTCCCGGCGGCCTCCGGCGTCCCCGCGCCGCCCCGGCGGCGGTTCATCATCACCAGGGCGCCCAGCAGCAGCCCGGCCGCGCCGCCGACCGCGACGTCCAGCTTCCCGGAGGGCGTGGTCGGCCTGTCCGGCGCGGCGGCCGGGGACAGCGTCACCAGCCGGACGTTGGTGTCCTTGCTGCTGGTGTTGGCGAAGGCGACCAGCGAGCGGGCCACCGCGTCGGCGGTCCGGGCGGCCTCCTGGGGGAGCCGCCCGGTGCCGGTGAGCTCGATCATCGGGGCGTCCGGCGAGGTCGTCCCGTGCACCAGGGACTCCAGCTCGGACCGGGTGCGGCCGGTCTCCGCGGCCGCGACCGCGAGCACCTGCGGCTGACCGGCCAGCCGGCCGTACGCCTGGGCGAAGTTGGTCGCGATCGCGGCTTCCCCGGGGTTCTGCGCGACCACGAGGACGTAGGCGTTGGCGGCGTACGACGGCGGCGAGACGACGGCGTACCCGGCGCCGGCCGCGGCGCCCAGCGGTACCGCCAGCACCACCGGCCACCAGCGGCGGACCAGGCGACGGGCGCTTCGGCGCGGTGTGGTCATGGGTCTTGCTCCTTGGGTCTGGTACGGCGGTTCCGGCGGTGGCGGGCGGTCAGACGCGGGCCAGCCGGTCGTAGAGGGCGCCCAGGTCGGCGGCGACCCGGGCGATGTCGTAGTGGCCGACGGCCGGGGGGTGCGGCAGCGGGTCGGCGATGTGCCCGCTGAGCGGCCGCAGGTCGCGCAGCGCGGCGGTGTAGGCGGCCGGCTCGGAGGGGATGCGGCGGGCCTGCGGGGCGGCGCTGGGCGGCAGTTCGTCGAGCGCCGGGCAGGCGCTGTGGCGCACCGGCAGTCCGGCCGCGAGGCCCTCCAGGACGCCGAGGCCGAAGGTCTCCGCGTTGGAGGGGGCGGCCAGCACGTCCAGGGCGGCCAGCAGTTCGGGCACGTCGTCGCGCTCGCCGGTGAGCACCAGTCGCTCCCGCACGCCGAGTTCCTCGGCCCGGCGCTCCAGCGCGGCGCGTTCCGGGCCCTCGCCGACCAGCACCAGCCGGGTGGCCGGGTCGAGTCCGGGGAGCGCCTCGACCAGCACCTCGAAGCGCTTGCCGGGCACCAGCCGGCCCACCCCGCCGACCGCCCAACTCCCCTGCGGCAGACCGATTTCGGCCCGCACCCGACGGCGGGCGGCGGCCCGCTCGGCGGGCGGGAGGCGGTAGCGGGAGGTGTCGATGCCGTTCGGGATCAGCTCGATCCGGGCCGGCGGGACGCCCCAGGAACGCAGTGTCTGGGCGACCTGCCGGGAGACCGCGACGGTGGTGCTGCCGAGCCGTTCGGCCGCCAGGTAGAGGCCCTTGACGCCCCGGGTGACCGGGCGGCCCTCGATCACCCCGGCGTGCAGCGAGTGCTCGGTGGAGACCACCGCGCGCACCCCGGCCAGCCGGGCGGCCAGCCGGCCGTACAGCTGCGCCCGGTAGAGGTGGGTGTGCACCAGGTCGTAGCGGCCGGCCCGGACCAGCCGGACCAGCCGGGGCAGCGCGCCGAGGTCCCGGTTGCCGCGCATGCCGAGGTGGTGGACGGTGACGCCGTCGGAGCGCAGCGCGGCGGCGACCGCCCCCGGGTTGGTCAGGGCGAGCACCTCGCACTGCTGGTGCGCCGGCAGGTGCCGCAGCAGCAGGTGGAGCTGGCGCTCCGCGCCGCCCGCGGCGAGTCCGGTGACGATGTGCAGCACCCTCATGGCCGCGCCTCCCGGCGGTCGTGGCGCAGCCCGGTGACGGCGTCGCGCAGCCGGTGCCGGCCCTGCTTGGCCCGCAGCCGCCAGGCGCCGTCGCGGTCGCCGACGTAGCAGCGGGGCAGGGCGAAGCGGCCGGTGAGCGGGGAGTGCGCGATGGCGCAGGCGTGGTCGTACCCGGCGTCGCGCACCGCCAGGGCGGCGGGCAGGTCGACGGCGCCGTACGGGTAGCAGAACCCGGTGACCGGGCCGCCGACGGCCTCCTCCAGCAGGCGCCGGCTCTCCCGGGCCTGGACGGCGAGGGCCTCGGCGGGCAGGCCCGGCAGCGGCCGGTGGCCGAGGCCGTGCGAGCCGATCTCCCAGCCCGCGGCGGCGAGTTCGGTGACCTCCTGGACGGTGAGCAGCTTCTTGCGCGGGCCGTCGGTGTCCCAGTCGTTGTCCCGGCCGAGCAGGTCGGCGACCACGTACGCGGTGGCGGTGAAGCCGTACGCCCGGAGGATCGGCACCGCGTACCGGGCGAAGTCGGCGTAGCCGTCGTCGAAGGTGAGGCCGACCAGCCTGTCGTCCCGGCCGAGGGCGCGGGCCCGCATCAGCTCGCGGACGGAGACGCCGCGCCGGCCGCGCCGGTGCAGCCAGGCGATCTGTTCGGCGAACCGCTCGGGGCTGACGGTGAGCCGGTAGGGGTCCTCCGTCTCGACCGCCACCGAGTGGTACATCAGGATCCACGGCGAGGCGGAGCCGGGGATCGGCGGTTCACCGACCGGGTGGCGGCTCCTGGGCAGTCGTGCCCGCTGCGGCGGTGCGCCGCTGACGCTCGCCCGGGCCGAACGGACGGTGCCCCGTTCATTGTCCATCGGGACGCTTCCCTTCTTCGGCGGCGGTTGGCGGGTTCCGGACGGGCCCGAGCGCCCGGGCGGCGGCGAGGACCGGGCCGCGCACCTCGCGGGCGCCGAGCCCGGTGCCGAGGGCCGCGAAGGCCAGCACGACGGTGAGGCCCCCGAGGAGGGTCGAGAGCAGGGGGTCGGCGGTCGGTCCGGCGACGGCGGCGCCGAGCACGGCGGCCCCGGCGGCGGCGGCCACCAGCCGGCCGTGGCCGCCGAGCACCCGGCGCAGCCGCAGCGGGATGCCGCGCAGCACCAGGCCGTGCAGCAGCAGGGCGGCGGTGGCGGTGATGCCGGCCGCGTTGCCGGCGGCCAGCCCCAGGGCGCCGAAGCGGGGCGTGGCGAGCAGGCCGGTGGCGACGGTGACGCCGAGGCCGAGCACCATCGCGGCGGCCGGGTACCAGTCCAGCAGTCGGCGGCGGCCGTCCTCGCTGCCCGGGTCGTCGGCCCGGCGGACCACCGGGCGCAGCGAGAAGTAGGGGCGGATCATCACGCCGGTCAGCGCCTGGGCGGGCAGGCCGAAGCTGTACACCCGGATGACGTCGGCGGTGGCGGCGGTGTCGTGCGGGCCGAAGGCGCCGCGTTCGAACAGCAGCGAGACCACCGAGGGGGCGCAGGCCATCAGGAAGGCGGTGCCGAGCAGGACGACGGCCGCCGCCTGGCCGAGGTCCTTCTCCACCCGCTCGCGAGCGGCGGTGAGGTCCCCGGCGGCGAGCGCCCGGGCGACCAGCGGGAAGGTGACGGTGCAGATCAGGAGACCCGCCGTCATGGCGAGCTGGGAGACCTTGGCGGCGTAGTTGAGGTGCGAGATGGTGCCGGGCGGCAGCGCCGAGCCGAGGTAGCGCTCGACGAAGACCTGGGACTGGCGGGTGAGGGTGAAGGCGGCCACCGGCAGCAGGGCCAGCGGCATCAGCACCAGGGCCCGGCGCGAGCGGCGGCCGCGGCCGGTGTCGGGCGGGCCCTGGCGCAGCCGGCGCAGGAAGGGGCCGACCAGCAGACCGGCCATCAGCAGGCTGCCGGCCGCGACGCCGAGGGCGGCGGAGCGCACCCCGAGGTAGGCGTGGAGGCAGAGCAGGACGGCGAGGATGCCGAGGTTGTAGGCGACGTAGATGCCGGCCGGGGCGGGGAAGCGGTGGTGGGCGCGCAGCGCGGCGGCCAGGTAGCCGGCCACGCCGAAGGGCAGCACGGTGATCGCGGTGATCCGGGTGCAGGTGACGGCCAGGGCGGGGTCGGTGAGGCCGGGGGCGAGCAGGTCGACCAGTTCCGGGGCGCCCAGGACGACGGCCAGGGCGAGGCCGCCGAGCGCGATCAGCAGCCAGGGCAGGGTGGCGCGGACCAGCTGGCGGACCGGGTCGGGGGCGTCCGGGTCCTCCTCGCGCAGCACCAGGGCGAGGGCGAAGGCGGGCACCATGAGGAAGGACATGGCGTCCTCGATCAGCAGCGGTGCGGCGGTCTCGGGGACGGTCCAGGCGACCAGGAAGGCGTCGGTGCCCTGGTTGGCGCCGAAGTAGCGGGCCAGCAGGAGGTCGCGCAGCAGGCCGAGGCCGGAGCCGGCGGCGCTGAGGACGGCGGTGATGCCGAAGGCCTTGGCGAGGAAGCCGCGCCGGGGGGCCGGGAGGGGCTCGGCGGGCGGGTCCTCGCCGGTGGCGCCGCGGGGGGCCGGGAGGGAGGGGACGACGGCGGCGGGCGGGTCGGTGGTCACCGGGCCGCTCCGGTGGCCACCGGGCCGGTGGCGGGACGTTCGGGTCGGTGGGCGGCCGCGCGGGCGGCGAGGCCGAGGACGACGGAGGTCAGCACGGTGGTGGCGCCGCCGATGTCCGCGTACAGGAAGTCGACCAGCACCCAGGTGAGCAGGGCGAGTGCGGCGAGCCCGGGGCCGTGGCGGTGGCGCAGGCAGCCGGTCAGCAGGGCGAGGAAGAGCGCGGCGTAGGCGGTGACGCCGATCAGGCCCTGCTCGCTCAGCACCAGGAGGTACATGTTGTGCGGGGAGAGCAGCGGTTCGCGCTGGAAGCCGATGGTGGCGTCGGCGGCGTCGCTGCCGGAGGACAGCCGCAGCGGGGCGTGGCTGTCGCGCAGTTGCTGGAAGGCCTTGGGTCCGGCGCCGTGCACGGGGTGGTCCTGCCAGATCCGTCCGGCGGTGGACCAGAGGTCGTACCGGTCGGAGACGGACTGGTCGGGGGCGGCGGAGACGGAGCCGATCGAGCTGAGCCGCTTGGTGACGCCGGAGCCGCCGAGGCCGAGGCCGCCGACCAGGACGACCGCGGCGGCCAGACCGAGGACCGCGGCACGCACCAGCAGCCGGGCGTCGACGCGCAGCAGCAGCACGGTGGCGGCGAGGCCGGTGGCGATCCAGCTGCCGCGGCTGAAGGAGACGGCCAGCGGGAAGGCGAGGAAGGCGGCGGCAGCGAACATCGCGCGGCGCAGCCGGGCGTTGCCGTCGGGGCCGCGCTCGGCGAGGCCGAGCGCGAGGGCGGCGAGCAGCCCGTAGCTGACCACGCTGGACATCGCCATGATGTCGAGGGCGCCGAAGGTCCCGACGGCCCGGATCGGCTGGCCGGTGTAGGAGGCGCCGGTGTGGGTGAGGTACTGCTTGGCACCGACCACGCCCTGGATCAGTGCGGCGAGCACGAAGGAGCCGAGGACCAGGCGCTGGTCGGTGCGGTCGCGCAGGGAGCAGAGGACGGCGGCGGGGACCAGGACGAACACCTGGGTGAGGCGGACGAAGCCGGTGGCGCTCGCGGCGGGGTCGATCGAGCCGACGGTGGCGACGGCGGCGGCGACCACGACCGCGCCGAACAGGGCGCAGGCGGTGCGGCTGATCGCGGGAAGGCGTCCGCGCAGCAGGTCGAGCGCGGTGAGGGCGACCAGGGCCAGCGAGGCGAGGTCGGCGGCGGTGATGTGGACGGCGGCGGCGACGTCCTTCTGCCCGGTGGGCACGCAGACCAGCAGGACGGTGGCGGCGGCCAGCGGGCTGGTGCGCTGTGCGAGCGCGGGCAGGGCCCCGCGTAAGACCGGGCGGTGGAGGGCGGGGAGGGTCAGGGCCACGCGGGGTCAGCTCCCGTCCGGGTGGAGCATCAGGGTCGCGGTGCGGCACAGGATCTTGACGTCCTGCCAGAGGCTCCAGCTCTCGATGTAGCGGTTGTCGAAGCGGGCCCGGTCCTCGATGGAGGTGTCCCCGCGCAGACCGTTGACCTGGGCCAGGCCGGTGAGGCCGACCGGGACCCGGTGGCGGTCGGCGTACTCGGGGTAGGCCTGGCCGAACCTCATGACGAAGTAGGGCCGTTCGGGACGCGGGCCGACCAGGCTCATGTCGCCGCGCAGGACGTTCCACAGCTGGGGCAGCTCGTCCAGCGAGCTCTTGCGCAGCAGCCGGCCGACGGTGCCCATCCGGTGGTCCTGGGAGATGTTCCAGCGGGTGGCGGACTCGTGCTCGTTGCTCGGGCGCAGGGTACGGAACTTGAGGACGGTGAAGACCCTGCCGTCCAGGCCGGTGCGCTGCTGGCGGAAGAGCACGCCGGGGCCGGTGTCGAAGCGGACGGCGAGCGCGCAGAGCACCAGGACGGGGGCGAGCAGCAGCAGGCCGACGGTGGCGGCGGTGACGTCCAGGGCGCGCTTGACGGCCCAGCCGGGGCGGCGCCGCGCGGGACGGCCGACCCGCAGACAGGGGAAGCCCCACAGGTGGTCGCCGCCGGTGACCGGGGTGGCGGGCAGCGAGCCGTACTCGCGCAGCGCGGGCACCAGCCAGACCTGGCAGCCGAGCCGGGCGGCGTCGCGCAGGGTGGCGGCGGTCTCGGCCTCGTCGGCGGCGCCGGCGGTGGCGACCACGTGCTGGACGCCGTGCCGGCGCACTTCGCGCTCCAGTGCCTCGCGGCCGCCGAGGACGGGCAGGTCGGTGCCGCCGGGCAGCAGCGGGGGGTCGGCGTCGAGGAAGCCGACCGGGCGCATCCCGTACTCGCCGTGCTCGCGCAGGGCGGTGGCGACCCGGCGGCCGAGCCGGCCGGCGCCGAGCACCAGGACGGGGCTGGGGCGGCTGCGGCGGATCCGCCGGACCAGGTGGTAGAGGACGGCGCGGCCGACGGCGGCGATCAGCAGCTGGGCGCCGAGCAGGACGGTGAGCCGGGCGGGGCCGGCCGGGCCGCAGTCGGGCCAGCGGCCGTCGAGGCAGCCGGACAGGGTGACGGCGAAGGCGGTGGCGACCACGGCCCGGGCGGTGAGGGCGGGCAGTTCGTCCAGGACGGAGAGGGTGAGCCGGGAGCGGTAGAGGCCGCCGGCCAGGTTGAGCAGGAGCAGCAGGGGCAGGACGGCGGGGACGCCGAGAAGGGGGTCGAGCGGGGCGGCGGGGTCGACGGCGTGGTTGGCGATGCCGCCGGCGGAGCACAGCGCGATGATGTCGGCCTGGACCAGGGCGAGCGACAGGGCCAGCCGGGAGCGGACCGCCCCGCGGGGCCGGCGCGGCGACGTGACCACCCCAGGGCGCGCCGCTCCCGCCGGCCGGTCGAGCAGCCCGGTACCGGGCCGGCGGGGACCGGAGAGGGGCCCTCCCGAGCGCGGCACACTGTCGTGGTCAATGGTCATCAGCGCACGATCTCCCCTGCTGTGTGCCCGGGGTGACGGTGCCCCGGCACCGGCTGGCGCGGGGCTGCCGTCCCGGCCCGGTGGGCGCGGTCCTGACAGCGCCTGCTGCCGCTGGCGGCTTCCGGATGTCCGGTGGCGGGGCCGATTGCGAAGGAACCGGTCACGAAGGAGTCGGTCGCACGGAGCTCAGCCGTGAATTCGCGGCATGAAATCTGAACGAAGCAGGCAAAATCCGACAATACAGAACCGGGCGGTACGGAGCGGAAGTTGACTTGCCGATTCATTCCAGCCGCCCATTAATAGGTATTTCGGATTTAATGCCTGGCCTCCGCATCCAATCGAGGGTGCGAATACGACAACACCGGAAACGGCGGGCATTCACGGCATGTGAAACGATCAGATCCGCTCCGGGACACGGGCCCGGCGCCGCCCCGACGCCGGTCCCGCACCCAGCAGGTGACGGTAGAGAACGTCCACCTGTTCGACCACGGTGCGCACGTCGTGCCGACCGATCACGTGGTCGCGCAACCGGGCACCGCGTCGCTCGCATTCGATCGAATCGGTCAGCGCGTCCCCCATTCGGGTGGCAAGGGCCCGCGCGTCCTCGGGCGGGACCACCGCCTGCGCGAGCTCGGACGGCGGCAGGCACTCCCGGGCACCGGGCACATCGGTCAGCAGCACCGGACGGGCGGCCGCCATCGCCTCCAGCGGGGCCAGCGCCATCCCCTCCCAGCGCGAGGGCAGCACCACCAGATCGGCCGCCGCCAGCCACGGGCGCGGATCCGGCACGTCCCCGACCAGCCGGATCCGGGCGGGCTCGGCGGTCTGCCGGACCAGCTCCGCCACCCGCTGCTCCTCCGGCCCGCCGCCGACCAGCGCCAGCCGGGCCCGCGGCACCCGGCGCAGCACCTCCGGCCAGGCGGCCAGCAGCACGTCCTGGCCCTTCTGCCGGCACAGCCGCCCGACGCACACCGCGAGCGGGGCGTCCAGGTCCAGACCGAGCGCGATCCGGGCGGCGCGGCGGTCGGCGGGCGCGTAGTGGCGCAGGTCCACGCCGTTGGGCACCACCGCCCAGTCGGCGTGCACCCCCGCCGCCACGCCGTCGGCCCGCTCCTGGACGCTGACGCACAGCACCCGGTGCGCCCAGCGGGTCGCGAACCGCTCCCAGCGCAGGGTGGCGGCGCCCAGCGCACCGTCGACGGCGGCGAACGACCAGGCGTGCGGCTGGAAGACGGTCGGCACCGTGCCGCGCACCGCGAGCCGGCCCGCCAGCCCGGCCTTGGCGCTGTGCAGGTGGACCACGTCGGGCGCCGCCGCCCGGACGATCCGGCGCAGCCGCCAGGCCTCGACGGGGGTGCCCGGCCCGGGCGAGCGCCGCGCGGGCCAGTCCTGGACCAGCGCGCCCACCGCAGCGGCCTCCCCGGCCAGCCGCCCGCCGCGCGGGCAGGCGACCATGACCCGGTGGCCGGCCTCCCGCTGACCCCTGACCAGATCGGCGACGACGCGGGCGACCCCGCCGTCCACCGGTTGTGAAATGTGAAGGATCGTCATATGCACGGCGGCGAGCCTAGGGTGGCTCGCCGGTTCCGGGCGGCCCTCGTCACCCGCAGGTGGCGGTTCGGCCACCCGTACGGCTTTCGGCTCGTACGGGAGACCGAAGCGCTCGAATCGGCAGGCGATTCGAGCGCTTCGATGGATCCACGCGCGCGAATCGCGCGGTTGGCGATTCCGGCGGGGCCCCGACGGCCGCGGCGGCCGCGGTGGTTCTCGGGAGGTCCCAGTGGACCGCCGGAAGGACCCGGCTGTCCCTGAGCGGGACCAGGGCTCAGGGCTCAGGGCCCAGCGCCCAGGGCTCAGGGCTCAGGGCTCAGGGCTCAGGGCTCAGCGGACCTCGGCGGCCAGGTTGGCCAGCACCTGGTCGTGGATCCGGTTGAGGCCCTTCGGGGCGAAGGTGCGCTCGAAGAAGCCGCCGATGCCGGTCGCGCCCTGCCAGGTGGCGGTCACGGTGACCTTGGAGCGGCCCTCGCCGACGGCCGAGACCGTCCAGGTGATCACCATGCTGGAGTTGGCGTCCTTCTCCACCAGCTGGTCGGGCTCGGGCGCGGAGACGGTGAAGAGGCAGTCGCGCACCCGCTTCTCGGTGGCCTGGAGCCGCCAGTGCACCTGGGTGCCGGCGCCGGTGCCGCCGACCCGCACCTCGTACTCGCTGTACTGCGCGGGCAGCAGCTTCGGGCGGGTCACCTGGTAGTCGGCCAGCGCCTCGTACACCCGCTCGGGGGCCGCGTCGTAGACCCGCTCGGTGGTGGCCTGCACCTGTCCCATGACCTTGCTCTCCTCATCCGGTGGGAACCGCTCTGTCCGGCAAGCCAATCACAGGCTCACGCCCGCGACGCGGCGGGATAGACACCTCACGCAGTCGAGGGGTCAAGTTGATCTCCGCAGGGCTTCGGATGACTCGAACACAGTTGATCTCCCCGGGGCCGGTGCTTGCGCTCG
>NZ_JBSHAP010000088.1:0-39618 GCF_053611565.1 Kitasatospora sp. NPDC054795 | reverse complement strand
TTCTGCTTCTGGTCGGCCCGGGGCGGCGGGGGGGCGGGGGATACCCCGGGGGGCCCCCTTCTCGTTTCCCGCCCGCGCGGGGCCGCCCGGCGCCCGCGGGGACGTCTACCGTCCGGCGACGTCCGGACTCACCGGGTCCGGCCCCATGTGCGGGTCGCCCTCCAGCGGCAGCTCCTGGCCGCTGGTCCGGTCGACGACGGTCCGCCCGGCCAGCGGCGAGCGCAGGTCGGCCGAGACCGCCTGCCGCTTGGCCAGCGCGTTGCACACCTGCCCCGGCTGGACGGTGGGCGGGCCCGGCACGACCAGCACGTCCACCCGGCCCGGCTGGGACTCGTCCGCCTTCAGCGCGTACGTGGTGCAGACCCCGCCGAAGAAGTAGACGGTCAGCTTGGTGGTGCCGTCCACCCGGTAGGCGACCGGCGGACGGACGGGCGCGCCCGAACCGTTCGGGTTCGGCTCGCCCACCGCGATCCCGTTGCCCGGGGGAGTGCCGGGGGCCGGCTGCCCGGGCGCGGGCGAGGCCGGGGTGGGCGTGAAGCCGCCCGGCGGCCGGGCCGGCTGCGAGGCGCCGGAGGAACTCCCGGTCGGCTCCGCCGAGGACGGGCTCGCGGAGTCCGTCGGGGCCTGCGGAGAGGCACTCTCCGAGGCCGACGCGGCGGCCGAGCCGCTCGCCGCCGCGTCCGAGGCGGGCTTGCCGCCCCCGCCGCAGCCGGCCACCGTCATCACCGCCGCCAGCGCCAGACCCGCCAGGGCCACCGCCCGCCGACCGCGCCGGGGCATCGTCTCCGGTTCCATCTGCACATCCTCCCGAGGGTTCAGCGGTGCCGCTTCCTCGCCGCTCCGCGCGGATGTGACGTGCTCCGGTCGGATCCGGTTCCGTGCCGGCCGGATCCGTTCCGGCGCGGGCTCAGAAGCCGTACTCGGCCATCCCGGCCACCATCCGCTGCGCCCCGGACGGGACCCGGAAGCCGGTCGGCGCGGGGGTGGCGGGCTGCGGACCGGCCGCGAGCTGCGGCCAGAACCGGCGCAGCCGCCGGGAGGAGTCCACCAGGGCGTCGAGCGTCTCGCCGTCCTCGGTCCGCAGGGCGGGCAGGGAACAGTGGTCGGTCATCATCGGGCATCGCTCCGATCCAGGGCCGCGGCCACGCTGCCACGGTCGACGGCGGGGCCCGCGGGACGGGCCCCCACGGCCGACCCTAGGCAGGGGCCCGGCCGCCCACCAGTGCTACCGGGAGGTAGTACACGTTCGAGGGCCACGGGTGCCACCATGGCCGTGCGGGCGGCAACTTGCGGCACTCTTGCCTGGGCGCTCCCCGGGGCCGGGTACCGTGGGTGGGTTCAACCCCGCCTGCCCGTTGGCCCCGCAGCCATCCTGAGGAGACCTTCCGTGCGTATCGCCGTTGCCGGCTCGATCGCCACCGACCACCTGATGACGTTCCCCGGCCGGTTCGCCGACCAGCTCGTCGCCGAGCAGCTGCACACCGTGTCGCTGTCCTTCCTGGTCGACACCCTGGACATCCGCCGCGGCGGCGTCGCGCCGAACATCACCTTCGGCATGGGTGTGCTCGGCCTGCGCCCGGTCCTGGTCGGCGCCGCCGGTGCGGACTTCGCCGAGTACCGCAGCTGGCTGGAGCGCAACAACGTGGACTGCGACTCCGTCCACATCTCCGAGACCCGGCACACCGCGCGCTTCATGTGCACCACGGACGAGGACCACAACCAGATCGCCTCGTTCTACACCGGTGCCATGGCCGAGGCCCGCAACATCGAGCTGAAGCCGATCGCCGACCGCGTCGGCGGCCTGGACCTCGTCCTGATCGGCGCCGACGACCCACAGGGCATGGTCCGCCACACCCAGGAGTGCCGCACCCGCGGCTACGCCTTCGCCGCCGACCCCTCCCAGCAGCTGGCCCGCCTGGAGGGCGACGACATCCGCGAGATCGTGGACGGCGCCGCGTACCTCTTCACCAACGAGTACGAGGCCGCGCTGATCGAGAGCAAGACCGGCTGGGGCGCCGAGGAGCTGCTCACCCGCGTCGGCACCCGGATCACCACCCTGGGCAGCAAGGGCGTCCGGATCGAGCGCAAGGGCGAGGCGCCGATCCTGGTCGGCTGCGCCAAGGAGGAGGCCAAGGTCGACCCGACCGGCGTCGGCGACGCCTTCCGCGCCGGCTTCCTGGCCGGCCTGTCCTGGGACCTCGACCTGGAGCGCTCCGCCCAGCTCGGCTGCATGCTCGCCACCCTGGTGATCGAGACCGTCGGCACCCAGGAGTACGAGCTGCGCCCGGCCGCCTTCCTGAAGCGCTTCGAGGAGGCCTACGGCGCCGAGGCGGTCGCCGAGATCAGCGCGCACCTGGTCAAGTAGTCCGCCCCGCTCAGGAGCGACGCAGCACGAGGTAGGCCGAGCCCCGGTCGCCGCCGTACTCGGCGGCCGGGGCCTCGCCCGCGTACTCCTGCCCGCGCATCCCGCACCAGGCCGGGATGTCCAGCCGGGCCGCCTCGTCGTCCGCCAGCACCGCGACCGTGCCGCCCCGCGGCACCTCGCCGATCCGCTTCGCCAGCTCGATCACCGGCAGCGGGCAGCGCTTGCCCAGCGCGTCGATGACCAGCAGCGACTCCCGGGCCGCCGGTTCGGGCGCGGGCCCGGGCGCCGGCAGGTCCAGCCCGAGCGGCGCCCGGACGCCGGCCACCAGGTCCGGCAGCACCGCGAGGAAGCGCTCCACGTCGGCCTCGGCCGTCCCGTACGGCAGCGAGACCCGCACGTTCCCCTCGGTGAGCACGCCCATCGCCGCCAGCACGTGGCTGGGCGTCAGCGTGGACGAGGTGCAGGAGGAGCCGGAGGAGACCGCGAAGCCCGCCCGGTCCAGCTCGGTCAGCAGCACCTCCCCGTCCACGTACAGGCAGGAGAAGGTGACGATGTGCGGCAGCCGCCGCACCGGGTCGCCGACCACCTCGACCTCGGGCACCAGCTGCGGCACCCGGGTGCGGATCCGCTCCACCAGCGCGTGCAGCCGGCTGTTCTCCCGCTCGGCCTCGGCGCGCACGGCGCGCAGCGAGGCGGCCGCGGCCACGATCGCGGGGACGTTGACGTAGCCGGGCACCCGGCCGCCCTCGCGCTCGTCGGCCGGCAGCGGCGAGGCGTACCGGACACCCTTGCGCACGGCCAGCACCCCGACCCCGGGCGGGCCGCCCCACTTGTGGGCGCTCGCGGTCAGCAGCGACCAGCCCGCCGGGACGTCCATCCGCCCGGCGCTCTGCGCCGCGTCCACCAGCAGCGGGACGCCGGCCGCGGCGCACAGCTCGGCGACCTCGCCGACCGGCTGCACCGTGCCGACCTCGTGGTTGGCGCTCTGCAGCGCGGCCAGCGCGGTGTCCGGGCGCAGCAGCGCGCCGAAGGCCGCCGGGTCGGCCCGGCCGCCGCGGTCCACCGGCGCCACCGAGACCTCGCCCCCGCCCGCCAGGTGGCGTTCCGCGACGTGCAGCACGCTGGAGTGCTCGACCGCTGAGTGCGCGAAGTGGCCGCCGCGCCGCCGGTTCCCGGTCAGCGCGCCCAGCAGGCCGAGTTGGACGGCCTGGGTGCCGCTCGCGGTGAAGGCGATCTCGTCCGCCCGGGTGCCCAGCACCGCGGCCACCGTCTCGCGGGCGGCGTCCAGCAGCATCCGGGCCTGTCGGCCGGATCGGTAGAGCCGGGCCGGATCGGCCCAGCCCTCGTCCAGGGCGGCGGTCAGCGCCTGCCGCGCGACGGGGTGCAGAGGGGCCGTCGAGGCCGCGTCGAAGTACACGGTGACATTTAACGACACACCCGGCCGGTGCCCGGGGCCCCTCGCGCGGCTCACCCGCCGTCAGTCGATCATCCCGAATGTCCGCTTCGTCCGCGTCCGACGGGCCGTCACGGGCGTCGTCCGAGGTCATCCCCCGATCGGGCGTACGGACCTCGAATGCCTACGATGACCTGCGACGCAGCCCCCACCGGGCCTGATCGGGCTAGCGGGCGGCGCGTTACCGGGGGCTGCCCGTCAGGAGCGCATAAGGCTGGAGTAGGGTTTGGCCCGCATAAGCATTCAAACCGTGCCCGTGGACGGGTCGCCGGGGAGGCTCACACTCCTCCCCGGGGCGACGCGAAGGCGGGCGAGACTTCGGGAAGGCGCTACGTGAGTCCCAACGGCTCCGACCGCTCGCCGCGGCGCACGATGCGGCGGAAGCTGCCTCAGGCGCTGGCACTGGGCCTCGTCATCGCGACCGCCACCGGCTGCTCGGCCAACGACCTCCCCAGGCTTGGCCTCCCGAGTCCCGTCACCAAGGAAGGGCCCATGGTCCTCCAGATGTGGCAGGGCTCCTGGATCGCGGCGCTGGTGGTCGGCGTACTGATGTGGGGTCTGATCATCTGGAGCGTGATCTTCCACCGGCGCAGGCGCACCGGTGTGGAGATCCCTCCGCAGACCCGGTACAACGTGCCCATCGAGGCGCTCTACACCGCGGTCCCCATCATCATCGTCTCGGTCCTCTTCTACTTCGTCGCCCGCGACGAGGCGAAGCTGACCTCCACCTCCGAGAAGCCGCAGCACTACGTCAACGTGGTCGGTTTCCAGTGGAGCTGGGCGTTCAACTACGAGAACACCGAGACCCCCGACCCGGCCAACCGGGACGCCGCGTACGAGGTCGGTACGCCCAAGGACGCTCCGACGCTCTGGCTGCCGGTCAACGAGTCGGTTCAGTTCCGCCTCACCTCGCGTGACGTCATCCACGACTTCTGGCCCGTCAACTTCCTGATGAAGATGGACGTCGTGCCGGGCGTGGTGAACAAGTTCGAGGTCACGCCGACCGTCAAGGGCGAGTACATGGGCAAGTGCGCCGAGCTCTGCGGCGTCGACCACTCGCGCATGCTGTTCAACGTCAAGGTCGTCGACCGCGCCGACTACGACAAGCACCTGGCCGAGCTTCGCGCCAAGGGCCAGAACGGTGCGGTGCCCTCCGGCCTGATCACCATGGGAAGTGAAGAGAAGTGACAATCCTCAACGAGCCCGCCGCGGCCGGCGGGGGCGCCGAGGCCGTCACGGTCGGGGCGCAGCGGACCCGCAAGCCGGGTTCGACCATCATCAAGTGGTTGACCACCACTGACCACAAGACGATCGGCACGCTGTACCTGGGCACGTCGTTCGCCTTCTTCCTGATCGGTGGCATCCTCGCCCTGGTCATGCGTGCCGAGCTGGCTCGTCCCGGGACCCAGATCCTGTCGAACGAGCAGTTCAACCAGGCGTTCACGATGCACGGCACGATCATGCTGCTGATGTTCGCGACGCCACTCTTCGCCGGCTTCGCGAACTGGATCATGCCGCTCCAGATCGGCGCCCCGGACGTGGCGTTCCCGCGTCTGAACATGTTCGCGTACTGGCTGTACCTCTTCGGCTCGACCATCGCGGTGGCGGGCTTCCTGACCCCGAACGGCGCCGCCAACTTCGGCTGGTTCGCCTACTCCCCGCTGTCCGACGCGGTGCACTCGCCCGGCATCGGCGGCGACATGTGGATCATGGGTCTGGCCTTCTCCGGCTTCGGCACGATCCTCGGCGCGGTCAACTTCATCACCACGATCATCTGCATGCGCGCTCCGGGCATGACGATGTTCCGGATGTCGATCTTCGTCTGGAACGTCCTGCTGACCTCGGTGCTGGTCCTGCTGGCCTTCCCGGTGCTGGCCGCCGCGCTGTTCGCCCTGGAGGCGGACCGCAAGTTCGGTGCCCACGTCTTCGACCCGGCCAACGGCGGGGCCCTGCTGTGGCAGCACCTGTTCTGGTTCTTCGGCCACCCCGAGGTGTACATCATCGCGCTGCCGTTCTTCGGCATCGTGTCGGAGATCATCCCGGTCTTCAGCCGCAAGCCGATGTTCGGTTACTCCGGTCTGGTCGCGGCCACCATCGCGATCGCCGGTCTGTCCGTGACGGTGTGGGCGCACCACATGTACGTCACCGGGCAGGTCCTACTGCCGTTCTTCTCGTTCATGACCTTCCTGATCGCGGTCCCGACCGGTGTGAAGTTCTTCAACTGGGTCGGCACCATGTGGAAGGGCTCGCTGAGCTTCGAGACCCCGATGCTCTGGACGGTCGGCTTCCTGGTCACCTTCCTCTTCGGTGGTCTGACCGGTGTCCTGCTGGCCTCCCCGCCGATCGACTTCCACGTCTCGGACTCGTACTTCGTCGTCGCCCACTTCCACTACGTGGTCTTCGGCACCGTCGTGTTCGCGATGTTCGCCGGCTTCCACTTCTGGTGGCCGAAGATGACCGGCAAGATGCTGGACGAGCGCCTCGGCAAGATGACGTTCTGGACGCTGTTCTTCGGCTTCCACGCCACCTTCCTGGTGCAGCACTGGCTCGGCGCGGAGGGCATGCCCCGCCGCTACGCCGACTACCTGGCCTCGGACGGCTTCACCACCCTGAACACGGTCTCGACCATCGGGTCCTTCGTTCTCGGGCTGTCGATCCTGCCGTTCCTGTACAACGTCTGGAAGACCGCCAAGTACGGCGAGAAGGTCACCACGGACGACCCGTGGGGCTTCGGCCGCTCGCTGGAGTGGGCGACCTCCTGCCCGCCGCCGCGGCACAACTTCCTCACCCTCCCGCGGATCCGCTCCGAATCCCCGGCCTTCGACCTCCACCACCCGGAGATCGCCGCGCTGGACTACCTGGAGAACCACGGCGAGCCGGCCAAGCACCTCGCCGGTGTGACCCCGGCGAAGTACGACGCCCCGAAGCTGGGCAAGGGCAACAAGGAGGGCGACGCCTGATGAAGGAACAGGGAAAGATCTTCCTTGGCCTGTCGGTCTTCGTGCTGGCCATGGCCGTGACCTACGGCCTGTGGACCAACCACTCGGACAAGGGCATCGAGGCGGCCGGTACCACCGCGCTGTTCCTGGCCTTCGGCCTGTGCGCCTTCATCGGGTACTACCTCGCCTTCACCGCCCGCCGGGTGGACAGCGGCGCGGGTGACAACCCCGAGGCCGAGGTCGCGGACGACTCCGGCGAGCTGGGCTTCTTCGCCCCGCACAGCTGGCAGCCGCTCTCGCTGGCGCTCGGTGGCGCGCTCGCCTTCCTGGGCGTGATCTTCGGCTGGTGGCTGATGTTCTGGGCCGCCCCGATCATCATGATCGGCATCTTCGGATGGGTCTTCGAGTTCTACCGGGGCGAGAACCAGAACCAGTAGGTTCCCGCCTCCGCAGCAGGGCCGGTCCTCCCGCACGGGGGACCGGCCCTGCTGCGTTCCCCGGTCCTGCTGCGTCCCCGGGATGACGGCCTCACTCCGGTGGGTGAACGGGAAGTCCCTCGGATGTCGCTTCACCGGGGGGCGTTCCTACGATCTGATCAATCGCGCGAACCCTCGGAGGCGGTCATGGCCGACAGGCGTGGAATCGCAGCTCTAGGCGGCATCTCGCTGGCCCTCGCAGTGCTGGCCCCGCTGGCCGCCTGCACGGCCGGGGGCGATGCGCCCGCCGGGCCGCACCGGATCGACGCGGCCCCGCTGGTCCACCTCTCGGCGGACGGCAAGGTCGATCCCTCCCAGCCGGTCACCGTGAGCGCCGTCCAGGGCAGCACGCTCACCGACGTCACCGTGGTCGGCCCGGACGGCCGGGTGGTCGCCGGGAAGCTCGCGGAGGACCAGCGCAGCTGGCAGACCACCGGCCGGCTGAAGGCCTCGACCGCGTACACGGTGCGGATCTCCGCCCACGACGGCAGGGGCGGCCGCGGCGACACCACCGCGAGCTTCAGCACCGTCGCCGCCCAGCGCCTGCTGACCGCCAAGCTCGGCCCGGACTCCTCCGGCACCGGCGTCTACGGGGTGGGCCAGCCGCTCACCGTGCAGCTCTCCGAGGCGGTGACGGACCCGCAGGCCCGCCAGGAGGTCGAGCGGGCCCTGACGGTCGGCTCCCAGCCCGTCGTCACCGGGGCCTGGTACTGGGTGGACGACAAGAACCTGCACTTCCGCCCGGAGGACTACTGGCCGGCCGGCACGGCCGTCTCGCTGGCCTTCGACGGCACCGGCAGCCGGATCGCGGACGGCCTCTACGGCGGTGACCGCAGCTCGCTGAAGCTGCGGATCGGCGAGCGGGTGGAGTCGGTGATCGACGCGGCCGCCCACGAGCTCACCCTGAAGCGCGACGGCGAGGTGCTGAAGACCATCCCGGTCACCACCGGCAAGCCCGGCTTCGACACCCGCAACGGCGTCAAGGTGGTGCTCGGCCAGGAGCGGTCGGTCCGGATGAAGGGCGAGACCATCGGCATAGCCGCTGGCAGCACGGAGTCGTACGACCTCGACGTGAAGTGGGCCACCCGGGTGACCTGGAGCGGCGAGTACGTCCACGCGGCGCCCTGGTCGGTCGGCTCGCAGGGCATCGAGAACGTCAGCCACGGCTGCACCGGCATGAGCACCGGCAACGCCGAGTGGTTCTACCAGCACACCCGGGTCGGGGACCTGGTGACGGTGGTGAACAGCCGGGGCGGCGCGATGGAGGCCTTCGGCAACGGCTTCGGGGACTGGAACGTCGGCTGGACGGACTGGGTCAAGCACAGCGCCTCGGGACAGCCCGTCAGCACCACCGCACCGCCCTCCCAGGCCCCCGCCGCGGGGATGATCCGCCCCGACCTCTGACGGGCCCCTCCCGGGCCCGTCAGCCCTCCGGGAAGGCCAGCCGCAGAGCGGTGTCCACGGCGGCCAGGGCGTCCGAGCGGGAGACGCCCAGGCGGCTCGCCCGGGCGGCGAACTCGGCGGCGGCCTCGGCGGTCAGCCGGTGGGCGGCGTCCCCGGTGGCGGCGATCAGCGTGCCGCGCCGGCCGTGGGTCTCCACCACGCCGTCCGCCTCCAGCTCGCGGTAGGCCCGGGCGACGGTGCCGGCGGCCAGCCCCAGCTCCTCGGCCAGGGCCCGGACGGTGGGCAGCCGCAGCCCGGTCGGCAGCTCGCCGGAGCGGGCCCGGTCGGCGATCTGGGCGCGGATCTGCTCGTACGGGGGAGTGGCCGAGGCGGGGTCGACGGACAGCTGCACGGGGGCTCCTGGTGGCGCGGCGGGCGGGCACGGGACTGGCGGACCTGGGAAAGCCCGAGGGCCGCCGACCAGAAGAACTCTGGTCAGCGGCCCTCGGGGTGGCGCGGTGGCGCTTACGGGATCAGTGGTGGCCGTGGCCGCTGGTGATCTCGTGGTGCTCCTCGGCGGTCGGCTTGGGGATCTGGCTGCCCTCGCCGTAGAAGCCGCGGGAGAGCTTGGCCCGGGTGCGGGTGAGGACGCCGGCCTTGCGGGCCACGCCGTTCTCGTCCGTCTGGGCCGGCAGCTCGACCGGCTGGTTCTGGTCGTGCGCGGTGAGCTTGAACAGGTCCTTCTGCGGCAGCTGGGCGTGCACCTCGATGAACTCGCCGTGCGGCAGGCGCTTGATGACGCCCGTCTCGCGGCCGTGCAGCACCTTCTCCTTGTCACGGCGCTGGAGGCCGAGGCACCAGCGCTTGGTGATGATGAAGACCACGACCGGGACGACGAAGAAGCCGACGCGGACGAAGTAGGTGATCGAGTTGATCGACAGGTGCAGGTGGGTGGCGAACAGGTCGTTGCCACCACCCATCAGCAGCACCAGGTAGAGGCTGATCCAGGCGGCACCCAGGGCGGTGCGGACCGGAGCGTTGCGCGGGCGGTCCAGGATGTGGTGCTCGCGCTTGTCGCCGGTGATCCAGCTCTCGATGAACGGGTAGACCGCGATCGAGACCAGGACCAGCGGGAAGATCGCCAGCGGGATCATGACACCCAGGTTGAGGGTGTGGCCGCCCCAGACGCTGATCTCCCAGCCCGGCATGACACGGATCAGACCCTCGGAGAAGCCCATGTACCAGTCGGGCTGGGCGTCCGTGGAGACCTGGTCCGGACGGTACGGGCCGTACGCCCAGATCGGGTTGATCGTGGCGATCGCCGAGACGACGGCGATGAGCCCGAACACCAGGAAGAAGAAGCCACCGGCCTTGGCCATGTAGACCGGCATCAGCGGCATGCCGACGACGTTCTTCTCGGTCTTGCCCGGACCCGCCCACTGGGTGTGCTTGTGGTAGAAGACCAGGATCAGGTGCGCCACCAGCAGGCCGAGCATGATGCCCGGGATCAGCAGCACGTGGATGGTGAAGAAGCGCGGCACGATGTCGTGGCCGGGGAACTCGCCCCCGAACAGGAACATCTGGACGTAGGTGCCGATCAGCGGGACGGCGAGGATCGCGCCTTCCATGAAGCGGATACCGGTGCCCGACAGCAGGTCGTCCGGCAGGGAGTAGCCGAAGAAGCCGTCGAACATGCCCAGGACCAGCAGCAGGAAGCCGAAGACCCAGTTGATCTCGCGCGGCTTGCGGAACGCGCCGGTGAAGAACACGCGCATCATGTGCACGAGCATCGCGGCCACGAAGACCAGGGCGGCCCAGTGGTGGATCTGACGGATCAGCAGACCGCCGCGGACCTCGAAGCTGATGTCCACCGTGGAGGCGTAGGCCTCCGACATCGGGATGCCCTTGAGCGGCACGTACGAGCCGTCGTAGACGACCTCGGCCATCGAGGGCTTGAAGAACAGCGTCAGGTAGACGCCGGTCAGGATGATGATGACGAACGTGTAGAGGCAGATCTCGCCCAGCATGAAGGACCAGTGGTCCGGGAAGATCTTCCGCAGGTTGGCCTTGGCGAGGGAGTAGATCCCCAGCCGGCCGTCCGTCCAGTCAGCCGCGGCTTCCCACTTGTTGGCGGGCTTTTCACGCGTGCTGGAGGGCTTGGCGGCACCGGTCGTGGTGCTGCTCGCGCTACTCATCGAGCACGCTCCCAGTAGCTCGGGCCGACGGGCTCCGCGAAGTCGCCGGTGGCGACCAGGTTGCCCTTCTCGTCAGTGATGATCTTCAGCTGCGGCAGCGGGTGACCGGCCGGGCCGAAGATGACGCGGGCGCCGTCCGCCAGGTCGAAGGTCGACTGGTGGCAGGGGCAGAGCGCGTGGTGGGTCTGCTGCTCGTACAGGCTGATCGGGCAGCCGACGTGGGTGCAGATCTTGGAGTAGGCGAGGATGCCCTCGAAGCCGAGCTCCTTGGACTTCTCGTCCTTGATGTCCTCGGGCGCGATGCGGACCAGCATCAGGGCGTCCTTGGCGATCCGCTGCTGGAAGTCCTCGCTGTGCGTGGACAGGCCCTCCGGCATGGCGAAGGTGAGCGAGCCGATGACGATGTCCTCGGGCTTCATCGGCTGCAGCGTGTTCATGTTGATCAGCGGCAGCGGCTTGGCCTCGGTCGCCTCCTTCCAACCGGTCTCCTTGAGCTTCTTCTCGGGAAGCGGGCCAAGGTCACGGAGCAGGACCACGCCGGAGAGCGGGACCAGCGCCATGGAGCCGATCAGGGTGTTGCGGATCATCTTGCGGCGGCCGAAGCCGGACTCGGCGGCGCCGGTCTTGAACTGCTCGATGACGTCCGCGCGGACCTCGTCGGACGCCTCGATCGGGTGACGCTCGGCCGGCAGCTCGACGTCCGACATCAGGGTGCGGGCCCAGTGGACCGCGCCCGCGCCGATCATGAACAGCGCGATGCCCAGGGTCAGGCCGAGCGCGAAGTTCAGCGCGCTGACGTGACCGAGCGGGAAGATGTAGACGATCTTGTCCGGGTCGATGGCCACGTACGAGGCGATGAAGCCCACGGTGGCGAGCATCGAGATCACGAACATCAGCGAGACCTGGCGCTCGGCGCGCTGGGCGGCCCGCTCGTCGATGTCGGTGCGCCGGGGCTCGTGGGCCGGCAGGCCCGGGTCGGCGAACGGGCTGCCGTGGTCGGCCACCTCGCCGGCGGAGCCGTGCGGCTCCGGGAGCTTCTCTTCTGACATGTCGTGGCTCATGACTTCTTGGCCTTGGTGGTGTGGGCGGCGACCCAGATCGCGACCGCGATGAGCGTGCCGAGGCCGAAGATCCAGCCGAACAGACCCTCGGTCACCGGACCGAGGCTGCCCAGGGTGAGACCGCCGGGGTTGGGCTCATCGTTGGTGGTGTGGCGGACGAAGGCCACGATCTGCTTCTTCTGCTCCTCGGGCATGGTGGTGTCCGGGAACGACGGCATGTTCTGCGGGCCGGTCTGCATGGCCTCGTAGATGTGCTTGGCGTCCACGCCCTCGAGCGACGGGGCGTACTTGCCCTTGGTCAGGGCACCGCCCTGGCCGGCGAAGTTGTGGCACTGGGCGCAGTTGGTGCGGAACAGCTCGCCACCCTTGGAGATGTCCTCGGGGTTGGTCGAGGTGAACTGCTCCTCCGTCGGGGTCACCGGGCCGGGACCGAGGGAGGCGACGTAGGCGGCGAGCTGGTCGATCTCGGCCTGCGAGTAGATGTTCTTCTTGCGCGGGACCTGGGCGCCGGGCTGCTGGGCGGGCATGCGGCCGGTGCCGACCTGGAAGTCGACAGCGGCGGAGCCGACGCCGACCAGGCTCGGACCGTCACTGCTGCCCTGGCCGTTCATGCCGTGGCAGGAGGAGCAGCCGACGGCGAAGAGCTTCTTGCCCTCATCGATCGCGAGCGACTGCGCGGCGACGTCGGCCTGCGCCTTGTCGGCGGGCGCGAACGCGGCGTACAGCCCCCCGGTTGCCGCCAGGGCGAGAAGTAGGACGACCAGCGCCGCCAATGGGTGGCGCCGTCGTGCGGAGAGCTTTTTCACGGAATAACCCCGGTGTCAGGATCTGGTCGACTGGTGGGTGCACCCGGCGGCCGGTCTGGCCGGCACGAGGCTGCCTGTCTAGGGCTGCGCGCGCGGTCGGTCGGTGGGAGCGTCGGCACCGGCAGAAGCGGCCCGTCGCCGGTGAGGGCGGGGGCCGCAGCCGGTGGCCAGCGACCTGATCAGCTGGTTACTTGATCAGGTAGATGGTCGCGAACAGGCCGATCCACACGACGTCGACGAAGTGCCAGTAGTACGACACGACGATCGCCGCGGTGGCCTGCTCGTGCGTGAAGCGCTTGGCTGCGTACGTCCGTCCCAGGACCAGCAGGAAGGCGATCAGACCACCCGTCACGTGCAGCCCGTGGAAGCCGGTGGTCAGGTAGAACACCGTGCCGTACGGGTCGGAGGACAGCGACAGGCCGTCCTTCTTGACCAGCTCGGTGTACTCGAAGACCTGGCCGCCGATGAAGACCGCGCCCATGGCGAACGTGAGGATGAACCACGCCCGGAGCTTCTTCACGTCACCGCGCTCGGCAGCGAACACGCCGAGCTGGCAGGTGAGCGAGGAGAGCACCAGGATCGTGGTGTTGACCGAGGAGAAGGGCACGTTGAGGGCGTGGGCCTTCTCGGTCCAGAACTCCGGCCCCTTGACGGAGCGGAGCGTGAAGTACATCGCGAAGAGGGCCGCGAAGAACATCAACTCGGAACTGAGCCAGACGATCGTTCCGACGCTGACCATGTTCGGCCGGTTGACCGATCCGTGCGCGTGCCCGGTTTCTACTGCTGTTGCTGTCGCCACGACGGACATTATGTCGGTCCCTTATTCCGTCTTCACGTCGGGGGGTGTCCCTCGGAGTGTCCGGTGCGTGCGGTATGCCCCCTTGGGGGGTGCCGGAGTGCCCGGACGGGGGTTGAGCAGCGGCGTGTCCCTTTTCTGATGGTTCCTCGGAGGGGCCCGCGACCCCGTTGCCCGGCGCGTCGCTGCACGGTCGGACCAGCCGTGGGAGGTAAGGGGACGGGCCCGGGGTCGGCCGTACGGGTGGACTGGACGGGACCGGGTGACGGGCCGTCCTCCGGGCGGGTGAGCCCGGGGCGCGGCGGCTCGGGACGGATCGTGCGCGAGGGGGACTCGGCGGACGGTGATCGGGAGTAGCATCCGGATCAGGCGAACGTGGTCCGGATCACACTTGAGGGAGCAGGGTCCATGGCGTACACGACCGATGAGACGCTCACCGTCCTCGTCTACAGCGACGACCGCAACACCCGCGAGCAGGTGCTGACGGCGCTCGGCCGTCGGCCCGCCGAGGATCTTCCGGAACTGTCCTACCTGGAGTGCGCGACCACCCCCGCGGTGCTCAAGGCACTGGAGAAGGGGGGCGTGGACCTCTGCGTGCTGGACGGCGAGGCCGTTCCGGCCGGGGGGCTGGGGCTCGGCCGCCAGCTCAAGGACGAGATCTACGGCTGCCCGCCGGTGCTGGTGCTGATCGGCCGGCCGCAGGACTCCTGGCTCGCCGCCTGGAGCCGGGCGGACGCCGCCATCTCCCGCCCGGTGGAGCCGGTGGCGCTGGCCGGGGCGGTCGCCACCCTGCTGCGGGCGCGACTGGCGAAGCGGACTCCGGCCGTCCGCTGAATTCCCCCCCGGCAACTGGAAAAGAGGGGGGTAGAAGCGGCCGCTTCGCTCGATAGGCTGGCTCCATCCGTACGGACGTCCCCCCGGAGCGGGGAACCGACAAACAGCTGGAGTCAGCCATGGTGAACGTGAACCCTGCGAACGGCGGTAGCGACCCCGCGCAGGTGATCCGCACCTGGCCGGACCTCCTGGCGGCGCTGTTGCAGGGGGAGGACCTCGACCGCGCCTCCACCGCGTGGGCGATGGACCGGATCATGAGCGGCGAGGCGTCCCCCGTGCAGGTGGCCGGGTTCATGATCGCTCTGCGGGCCAAGGGCGAGTCGGTCGAGGAGATCGCCGGCCTGGTCGACGCGATGTACGAGCACGCCGAGCCGCTGGAGATCCCCGGACCGGCGGTGGACATCGTCGGCACCGGCGGGGACCGGGCGAAGACCGTCAACATCTCCACCATGTCGGCGATCGTCGCGGCGGCCGCCGGCGCCAAGGTGGTCAAGCACGGCAACCGGTCGGCCTCCTCCACCAGCGGCTCCTCGGACGTGCTGGAGAAGCTCGGGGTGGCGCTGGACCTCTCCTCGCAGCGGGTCGCCGAGGTGGCCGAGGAGGTCGGTCTCACCTTCTGCTTCGCGGCCAAGTTCCACCCCTCGATGCGGCACGCCGCGACCGCGCGGCGCGACCTCGGGGTGCCGACCTCCTTCAACATCCTCGGCCCGCTCACCAACCCGGCCAAGGTCACCGCGCACGCCATCGGCTGCTTCGACACCCGGCTGGCCGGGCTGATCGCCGGGGTGCTGGCCGAACGGGGCGCGACGGCGCTGGTCTTCCGCGGCGACGACGGGCTGGACGAGCTGACCATCACCACCACCTCGCAGGTCTGGCTGGTGCGCGACGGGGTGGTCACCGAGACCACCTTCGACCCGCGGGACGTCGGCATCGAACTGGTCGGCATCGAAGCGCTGCGCGGGGCGGACGCCTCGTACAACGCCGAGGTCGCGCGGCGGCTGCTGGCGGGGGAGCACGGGCCGGTGCGGGACGCCGTTCTGCTGAACACGGCGGCGGCGCTGGTCGCGCTGGACCTCGGCGAGGCGCCGCTCGCCGAGCAGCTGGCGGCCGGCATGGAGCGGGCCGCGGAGGCGATCGACTCCGGTGCCGCGCAGGACCTGCTGCGACGCTGGTCGGAGGCCACCAGCCGGATCTGAGGCGGTAGTTGGGGAGCCCGTGCCGGAACGCCGGTACGGGCTCCCGCGCTGTCCGGATGTTGGATGCCCGTTTGACCACCCGATGGACGCGGCCTAGAGTCTTCGCCAGGTCATGAGTGACAGCGCGAAGCCCCAGCTGGCTGTCCGGCAACCCTCCGTCCGTGGCGGGGTGCCCTGGGTGAGGACCGGGTCGTCACGGCAAGCCGTCCGTGCGACAAGCGCGGACGCCGGACGAGCAGCACTCCCGGGGTCCCTCACCCCTGAAGGAGTGCATCCTCATGTCCGCTCTCGCCATCACCGAGACCTGCGCCCCGCTCGCCGTCCTCGGCGCCGATGTCCAGGTCCCGCTCGCCAACGGTGAGAAGGTCGGCTACGCGGCGCTGGACTACGCGGCCAGCTCCCCGGCGCTCCAGCGGGTGTGGGACGACGTCGCCGCCTACGCGCCGTACTACGGCAGCGTCCACCGTGGGGCCGGGTACCTCTCCCAGCTGTCCACCGACCTGTTCGAGCAGAGCCGCCGCACCGTCGGCGAGTTCCTCGACCTGCGCGAGGGCGACGAGGTGGTCTTCACCCGGGCCACCACCGACTCGCTCAACCTGCTGGCCGCGGCCGTTCCGGCCGGCACCCGGGTGTTCGCCTTCGAGACCGAGCACCACGCCTCGCTGCTGCCCTGGGCGCACGCCGGACTGGGTGTCACCTACCTGCGGGCACCGCGCTCCCGGGCCGAGGCGGTGGCCGCGCTGGACGCAGCCCTCGCCGGGGCGCCCGAGGGCCCCAAGCTGCTCTGCGTCACCGGCGCCTCCAACGTGACCGGCGAGCTGTGGCCGGTCGCCGAGCTGACCCGGACCGCGCACCGGCACGGCGCCCGGGTGGTGCTGGACGCCGCCCAGCTGGCGCCGCACCACCGGGTCTCGGTCCGCGAGCTGGACGTCGACTGGATCGCCTTCTCCGGCCACAAGATCTACGCGCCGTTCGGCGCCGGGGTGCTGGCCGGCCGGGCGGACTGGCTGGACGCGGCCGAGCCGTACCTGGCCGGCGGCGGGGCGACCCGGACGGTGGCCCGGGAGAGCGACGGCTCGGTGGCCGTGCAGTGGCACACCGGTCCGGCCCGGCACGAGGCCGGCTCGCCGAACGTCATCGGCGCCTACGCGATCGCCTCGGCCTGCCGGGCCCTGACCGAGGCCGGCTTCGAGGCGCTGGAGGCCCGCGAGCAGCAGCTGATCGCCCGGCTGACGGCCGGGCTGGCGCAGATCCCGCAGGTCAAGGTGCTGAACCTGTTCGGCTCCGACTCCGCCCGGGTCGGCGTGCTGTCCTTCGTCGTCCGGGGCTGGAACAGCTCGCACTTCTCGGCCGCGCTGTCCGCCGAGTACGGCATCGGGGTGCGCGACGGCCTGTTCTGTGCCCACCCGCTGGTGCGCACGCTGCTCGGGGACGAGGACGTCGCTCCGTCCGAGTGCGGGGCGCCGGAGCCCTCGCTGCCGGGCGAGCGCAGCCTGAACGCGATCCGGGTGAGCTTCGGCGCCGGGACGCCGGACGAGCACGTCGACCGCTTCCTGACCGCCGTCCGGGAGCTGGTCACGGACGGGGCGGCCTGGAACTACCGCAACGAGGGCGGGCGCTGCGTCGCGACGGTGCAGATCGACCGGGGCCGGCGCGAGGGCTGAGCGAGGGCTGAGCGCTACTCGTCCAGGCCCAGGGCGAAGGCGGCTTCCAGGTCGTGCTGGGAGTAGGTGCGGAAGGCGATCTGGGTCTCGGTGTGGGCCACGCCCGGGACCTTGTTGAGCCGGCCCGGAATGACCTCGGCCAGGTCGTCGTGCCGGCGCACCCGCACCATCGCCACCAGGTTGTAGCCCCCGGTCACCGAGTAGACCTCGCTGACGCCGTCGATGGCGGCGATGGATTCGGCGATCTCCGGGATGCGGTCGACACTGGTCTTGATCAGGACGATGGCGGTGATCACAGTTCGGGCTCCTTTGTGGGGTGGCGCCAGCGTATCGGGCGTCGGCCGGGTCGTCGCGGGGGGTGGCGAACCACGGTGCAGGCGTAGAGGAACCCGGCCGAGAAGCCGATCACGTGGACCAGGTACGCCACCCCGGGCCCGGCCGAGTGCACCGACCACCACTGCAGGGCGAACCAGAGGCCGAGCACCAGCCAGGCGGGGAAGCGCAGCGGCAGGAAGAGCAGCAGCGGGACGAGGGTGGTGACGCGGGCCCGGGGGTGGAGGCGCAGATAGGCGCCGAGCACGGCCGCGATCGCCCCGGAGGCCCCGATGAGCACCCGGGTGGAGTTCGGCGAGTGCGCCTCGGCGAGCGCGAAGCCGTACGTGGTCAGGCTGCCGGCGGCCAGGTAGAAGACGGCGTACCGGGCCCGGCCCAGCCGCCGTTCGACGGTGGGGCCGAAGACCTGGAGGAAGAGCAGGTTCCCCAGCAGGTGCAGCCAGCCGGCGTGCAGGAAGAGCCCGGTGAGGACGGACAGGGCCGGGTGCTTGCCCGGGGTCGGGGCGGCCGGGCAGCCGGGGACCGGGTCGGGGGCCTCGGCCAGCTGCGCGGCGGTCAGCGGCCGCCCGGCCAGCACCTCGGCCGGGACGGCGCCCCAGCGCTGCTCGTACCGCTGCTCCGCGCAGACCCGGGCCCGGCCGGTGCCGTACAGCGGGTTGAGCCCGGCGGCCGGGCCGAGCAGGAAGACCAGGGTGTTGAGCGCGATCAAGGCGTAGCTGACCGCCGGGACGGTCGCGGCCGGGCGGCCGCCCCGGGCGGCGGTGTCGTCGGGGACCGCGAGCGCCATGCGGCCAAGCATCCCTCCGGGCGCCGCAGGTGACACGGCGGTTTACGGCAGGTGGACCAGTCCGGGTGTTCGGGCGACCGGTGGCCGCGATGGTTGCCCCAGGCAATAGGCTTGGGGCGGGCATTCCCGCCTCCCGCCGCCGATGCCGGGGCTCCGGGGGGAGCGCCTAGCCCACGAAGGGACCACCCGAGAGGACCCCCGATGACCGTCCCCGCCCTGACCGCCGAGACGCGCTGGCGCTGCACCCTGTGCGGCAACCTCACCCGCTTCGACGTGACCCGCACCGCGCGGGTGACCGAGTTCCTGCACTTCGACCTGGCCGGCGAGTCCAAGGTCGAGGAGACCGAGGTGCTGAGCGAGACCATCGAGTCGGTGCGCTGCCGCTGGTGCAACGCGGTGGACCAGGTCGAGCTGGTGGCCCGCCCGGGTGCCGAGGGGGCGCAGGCCCCCACCGAGCAGGGCTGATCCCCGCCGCCGCGGCGGGTGGGTGCGCGGCGCACCCGCCCGCGCCGCACGGGACAATGCAGAACAAGACGCACGGAGCGTGACGACAGGGGGAGGTCGCGGCCGTGCCCCGCTGGACCAGGATCGGAGCCGAGGACGTGGTGGACGCAGCGAAGGAGCCCGGCGAAGCCCAGGGGCTTCAGCCCGCTGCGGCCGAGGCCCGGGCCGGGGCGGCGAACGACTCCTCCGAGCCCGCGGCGGAGCACGCCGTCGAGAAGCTCGACCGGCCGCTGCCCGAGGGCGTGCGCCGGCGCGTGGTCGGGCTGGCCTCGGACGCGCTCGGCGGGCTGCCGGCGGGCGAACTCCCGCAGAGCCTGCGTCAGTACGTCAAGTTCACCCCGGCGCGGCGGGCCAAGTACGCGGCCACCGCGCTGGCGGCGGCCCTGGAGGCGGAGCCGGCCTTCCGGGTGCGGATAGCGGAGCGGCTGCGCCTCGGGCAGCCGGACCTGGTGAAGGCGCTGGAGTCGGGCACCGTCCCGAGTGCCGCCGATCCGATGGACGTCGCGGCCGCCGCCTACCTGGTGCGTTCGGCGGGCTGGAGCCGGCTGGTGGCCGAGGCCGGCGAGGAGGCCGAGCGGGCCGGTGCCGAGGACGCGGCCGCGGAGTCGGCCCGGCTGGTGGAGAAGCTGCACGCCGAGCTGGCCGAGGTGCGGGCCTCCGCGCGGGCGGACGTGGACCGGCAGCGGGCCGAGTCGGACGGCGTCCGCAAGGAGGCCGAGTCGCTGCGCAAGAAGGTGCGGTCGCTGGAGAGCGACACCCGCCGGGCGCAGGCCGAGACCCGCCGGGTGGCCGGCGAGCTGGAAGCCCTGAAGGCGCAGACCGCGGCCGAGCGCGGTGCGGCCGAGACCGAGGCGCGCAGGCTCAGGCACCGGGTCTCGGAGCTGGAGAACGCGGTCGAGCAGGGCCGCCGGTCGGCCCGTGAGGGGCGCAGCGTCGAGGACATGCGGCTGCGGCTGCTGCTGGACACCGTGCTGCAGTCGGCCCAGGGGCTCCAGCGGGAGCTGGCGCTGCCGGTCTCCCAGATCCGCCCGGCGGACCTGGTGGAGGCGGTGGTGCCGGGGGCGGCCTCGCCCCACGACGTGGCCCGGCGCGGGCTGACCGAGGACGATCCGGCGCTGCTGGACCAGCTGCTGGCGATCCCCCAGGTGCACCTGGTGGTGGACGGCTACAACGTGACCAAGACCGGTTATCCGACGCTGCCGCTGGAGCAGCAGCGGATCCGGCTGCTGGGCGGGCTGGCGATGCTGGCGCAGCGCACCCAGGCGGAGGTCACCTGCGTGTTCGACGGGCAGGACCTGGACGTCCCGGTGATGATGGCGCCGCCGCGCGGGGTCCGGGTGCGGTTCAGCCGGACCGGGGAGACGGCCGACGAGCTGATCCGGCGTCTGGTGCGGGCCGAGCCGCAGGGCCGTCCGGTGGTGGTGGTGTCCACCGACCGGGAGGTCGCGGACGGCGTGCGGAAGGCGGGCGCGCGCCCCGTCGCCTCGGTGCTGCTGCTGAACCGGCTGGCGCGCCCCTGACCCCGACCGGCTGTGCGATGCCTGGTCAGGAGTGGTTCCGGAGTGATGTGCGGGTCCCGTGTCGTCAGTGTGCGGACCGGAGTTCACACCTTCGGGGGAGTGGCAAAACGGATAGATCTTCACTAGGGTCTGGCGTCAAACCTATTTTCCGGAATCTCATCCCATCAGGTGAGTCCGTTGGAAGAAGGAGCAGGACCCTTGGCCTCCCACCGCCGTCCCAAGCAGCCGAGCCGCGCGCGGATCTCCGTGCTCACCGCTGCTGCTGCGACCGCGGTCGCCCTCTCCGCCCAGGTGGCCGCGCACGCCGCGCCGCAGCCGAACAAAACGGACGTCAAGGCGCAGATCGACCAGCTCCAGGAGGAGCAGGAGCAGGCGGCGGAGAAGTACAACGGCGCCAAGGAGCGGGCCGACCAGCTGCGCAAGCAGGCCGACCAGCTGCAGGACCAGGTGGCCCGCAGTCAGGAGCAGATGACCCAGCTCCAGGGCGGTCTCGCCGAGGTGGCGGGCGAGCAGTACCGCACCGGCGGCATCGACCCGTCCGTCCAGCTGATGCTCACCTCCGACCCGTCCGGCTACCTGGAGAAGGCCTCCACCGTCCAGCAGGCCAGCAGCAGCCAGGCCGAGGCGCTCAAGGGGCTGCTGGACCAGCAGCGCCGGCTGGACCAGGAGAAGGTCGAGGCCTCCGCCGTGCTCGCCTCGCTGGACACCACCACCAAGGACCTGAACCAGGCCAAGGCGGACGTCAACACCAAGCTGAAGGCCGCCCAGGACCTGCTGAACTCGCTGAGCGCCACCGACCGCGCCGCGCTGAAGGCCCAGCAGGCGCAGGACGACCGCGCCTCGCGCGGCAGCGACCGGGTCGACCTCAGCAGCCTGCCGCCGGCCAGCGGCTACGCGGCCGTGGCGATGGCCAAGGCGATGAGCAAGCAGGGCTCGCCGTACGTGTGGGGCGCCACCGGCTCGACCACCTTCGACTGCTCGGGCCTGATGGTCTGGGCGTACGGGCAGGCGGGCGTCTCGCTGCCGCGCACCTCGCAGGAGCAGGGCCACTACGGCACCCGGGTGCCCTCGCTGGACCAGGCCCAGCCGGGCGACCTGGTGATCTACGGCAACGACATGCACCACGTCGGGATGTACATCGGCAACGGCATGGTGGTCCACGCGCCGCACACCGGTGACGTGGTGAAGGTGATGAAGGCCGACGCGATGTCGATCAACACCATCCGCCGGGTCTGACGGCCCGACACGCCCGCGCGGCCCCTCCGGGGGCTGTGAAAAGCGCCACCCCTCGTGCGGGGGGTGGCGTTCGGCTTTCGGCCCCTTCGCGGCCACATGCTGAGAATCGATCAGCCTTCTGTGTGCCGGTGGTCACCATCGGTCATTTTCACAGAAGAACTTGGGAAATCTTTGGTCTTTTTTCTGACAAGGATTTGAACCGATCACGGTTCAGTTACTAGGGTCGTGCCCTGAACCACCGCACTGTCGATCGCCCAGCCAGGGTGGCGGCGGTGGTTACCGTCGAGTTCGTGAGGCAGCGGGGCAGGTCGAAGCGACTGCCCGACAGGGGAGCCCAGTGGTTAGGGGCGCTGCGGAGCGGAGCCGGGGAACCACGTTCCTCCGGGGTGAATCGACGCCAGGTCGGCCGATGGAACGGCCGTGAGGCGTCGTAGGGCATGCTTCCGGCCCGAACCCGTCAGCTCACCCGGTAGGCGGACGTAGGAAGAAGGAGTCCGCCTTCGTGGCGTCCCATCGTCGTCCCAAGCCCGCAGGCCGCGCCCGGGTCTCGATCCTGACCGGTGTCGCCGCGGCAGCCGTCGTCCTCTCCGCGCAAGGCGCCCACGCCGACCCGCAGCCGACCAAGGAACAGGTCAAGGGGCAGGTCGACCAGCTCAACGAGCAGGCCGAGATCGCGACCGAGAACTACAACGCGGCCCAGGCCAAGCAGCAGGAGCTGGAGAAGCAGGTCTCCGGCATGCAGGACCAGGTGGCCCGTCAGCAGGCCCAGGTCACCGAGCTCCAGGGCGGCCTGGCCGAGATCGCCGGCGAGCAGTACCGCAACGGGGGAATATCCCCGACCGTCCAGCTGATGTTCTCCTCCAGCCCGGACACCTTCCTCAGCCAGGCCGACGCGCTGAACCAGGCCGGCAGCACCCAGAAGGGTCAGCTGAAGGAGCTCCAGGAGCAGCAGCGCAAGCTCGACCAGGACCGCAACGAGGCCCAGGGCAAGCTCGCCGAGCTGGAGTCGACCACCCAGCAGCTGAAGACCTCCAAGGAGGAGGTCCAGGGCAAGCTGAAGGCGGCCCAGGACCTGCTCAACACGCTGACCGAGCAGGAGCGCCAGGCGCTGCGCCAGGCCGAGGAGAAGGCCGCGGCCGACGCCAAGGCCAAGGCCGACGCCGCCCAGGCCCAGCAGCAGCAGGCCGACCGCGCCTCCCGCGACAACAGCCGCGGCGACCTCGCGACCGGCTCGACCGCCTCCTCCCCGGTGAAGGTGGCCCCGGGCAGCTCGCGCGGTGCCGCCGCGCTCTCGGCCGCCGCCTCCAAGATCGGCAGCCCGTACGTCTGGGGCGCCACCGGCCCGGGCTCCTTCGACTGCTCCGGCCTGATGGTCTGGGCGTTCAACCAGGCGGGCGTGTCGCTGCCGCGCACCTCGCAGGCGCAGGCCTCGGCCGGCACCCGGATCGGCTCGGACATCTCCCAGGCCCAGCCCGGCGACCTGCTGATCTTCTACACCGACGCCCACCACGTCGGCATCTACGCGGGCAACGGCCAGGTGCTGCACGCGCCCAAGCCGGGCGCGTCGGTGCGCTACGAGGCCGTCACCAACATGCCGCTGGCCTCCATCGTGCGGGTCTGATCACCGCTCGAACGCTTCCAGGCCCGGCCTCCCCCAGGGGAGGCCGGGCCTGCGGTTTTTCCTGCGGCTTTTCCCGAGGGTCGATCAAATGTCCGACAACAGCCTGAATATTCGGGTTGGCAGGGGTTTGGACTCGCTTGCCCTGACTCGCTAACGTCTGCCACCGGACTCCCGCTCGACGGCCGCCCGTCCCGGTGCGGCGGCGGGAGCCGCGCCGCAGGATTGGAGCCGCTGCCGCCATGCCCGTGCACCGCCGTTCCCAACTGCTCGCCCGGGCGCTGGTGCTGACCGCGGCCGCCGCCACCGCCCTGGGTGTGGCCGCCGGAGGCAGCGCCCAGGCCGCCCCCGGCAGTCCCGACCCGGGCGACCGCCAGGACGTCAAGACGCAGGTGGAACAGCTGTACGACGAGGCCGAGCAGGCGTCCGAGAAGGCCAACGCGGCGCAGGAGGCCCAGCGGCGGCTCCAGGGCGAGACCACGATCCTCCAGGGCGAGATCGCCGTGGCCCAGGACCAGCTCAACGGGCTGCGGGGCGACCTCGCGACGGTGGCCGGGGCCGAGTACCGCGGCGGCGGGATGACCCAGACCGCCCAGCTCATCCTCTCGCCCGACCCGGAGGGCTACCTGTCCCGCGCCCGCGCCCTGGGCCAGGCCGCCGCGCGCCAGCAGGAGACCCTGCACGAGCTGGTCGCCCGGCAGCGCCGGCTCGACCAGCGCCGGACCGAGGCGGCCGGCAAGCTCGACGAGCTGGACCGGACCCGCCGCTCGCTCGCCGACAGCAAGCAGCAGATCCAGCAGCGGCTGGCCAGGGCGCAGAAGCTGCTGAACGGTCTGGGCGCCGCCGAGCGGGCCCGGCTGACGGTCCAGGATGCCCGGGACGCCGAGCAGCGCGCCACCCGGGGCACCGACCGGCTGGACCTCGGCACCGCCCCGCCCGCCTCCGAGCGCGGGGCCGCCGCGCTGGCCGCCGCGGTGCGGATGATCGGCTCCCCGTACGTCTACGGGGCCACCGGCCCGCACGCGTTCGACTGCTCCGGTCTGATGTACTACAGCTGGCGGCAGGCCGGAGTGACCCTGCCGCGCACCTCGCAGGCCCAGGCGTACGCCGGGCAGCGGGTCAGCCTGTCCGAAGCGCGACCGGGAGACCTGGTGATCTTCTACCGGGACATGCACCACGTCGGCATGTACGCCGGCGGCGGCGTGATCGTGCACGCCCCCCGCCCGGGCGCCAAGGTCCGCTACGAGAGCGTCACCGCCATGCCGGTCTCCGGGGTGGTCCGGCTCTGAACGCCCCGCCGTCCGGCCCCGCCGACCCCACTGGCCCCGCCGGTATATCCGGCTCCCGCCCCCGCCGGACGCTGTCCCGGCGGGGCGCGCTGCTGCTCGCGGCCGGTGGGCTGGCCCAGCTGTCGCTGCCTCCGGCCGCCCCGGCGGCGCCCCCGGCCCGCTCGGCGGACCGGCACGCCGAGGTGTCCGCCGCGCTGGCGGAACGGGCGCGCTCGGCGCCGCCGTGGGCCGGGCTGCCGGTGGCCGGGGCGGGGTACCGCAACCTGGTGCTCGCCGCCTCCGGCGGGCCGGAGCGGCTGACCGCCGCCGCCGAACTGGCGGTGCGGATCGCCGGGTACGACGAGTACCCGGTGGTGTACCCGCGCCGGATCGAGCTGGTCCGGTCCGGTGACGGCTGGCGGGTCGAGCGCGAGGAGAGCGCGGGCGGCCCGCCCGCGCCGTGGGACTTCGGGCCGCTCCGGTCGGCTCCGGGAGCGAACTGCCTGGTGGTCGGGCCGGCCGCCGGGCCCGACCCGGCCGGGCTGGCCGCGGTGGGGGACCGGGCGGTGCCCGCCGTCACCGAGGTCTGGGGCGGAGCCTGGCCGGAGCGGCTGCTGCTGGAGCGGCCCGCCACCGAGGAGCAGTTCGCCCGGCTGCTGGAGGGCGACCCGGACGGCTGGACGGGCATGGCGGCGGTCACCGTGGCCGCCCCCGGCGCACCGTGGCACACCCCGGCGGACCGGGTGCTGGTCAACCCGGAGGTGTACGGCCGGCTCAGCGACTTCGGCCGCCAGGTGGTGATCACCCACGAGGCCACCCACGTCGCGACCAGGGCCGACACCCGGGCCTGGACCCCGCTGTGGCTCTCCGAGGGCGTCGCCGACTGGACGGCGTACCGCGACTCGGGCCGCAGTCCGCAGCAGGTCGCCCCCGAGCTGGCCCGGGACGTCGCCGCCGGGAGGACGCCCACCGCGCTGCCCGCCGACCGGGACTTCGCCGCCGGGGCCACCGGCATCGCCCAGGCCTACGAGCAGTCCTGGCTGGCCTGCGAGCTGATCGCCCGCACCCACGGGCCGCAGCGGCTGGTCGCCTTCTACCGCGCGATCGGCGCGGCCGACGGGCAGGGCGAGGACCGGGAGCGCCGCACCGACCGGCTGATGCGCCGCGAGCTGGGCGTCGGGCTGGAGGAGTTCACCCGGCAGTGGCTGGCGCGGATGGCGGAGCTGAGGGGCTGATCAGCGGCGCTGCTCGGCCGGGGCGCCCGGGTGGCCGATGCCGTCCAGCAGGTCCTGCTCGTAGGCGATGCCCGGGCGCACCGGGTAGCCGGCGGACGGCAGCGCGGCGGGCTCGCGGTCCAGCACCACGGTCGGCGGCAGCGGCGCCTCGCCGCGGGTCGAGCGCCAGAGCCGGACGCAGGAGAGCACGGCCGCGGCCAGCAGCAGCAGGTTGCGCGCGGCCAGCACGGTGACCGCCACCGGGTCGCTGGCCAGCACCTGGGTGAACATGGTCGGGAACTCGACCAGGGTCAGCGGGCAGGCGAGCAGGATCAGCACCGCCACCGGCCGCTGGCTGCTGTTGCGCACGGTCAGGCAGACCGCCGCGACGCCGACCAGCCAGACCAGGTACTGCGGGCTGATCACCCGGCTGGTCACCACGAAGATCAGCAGCGCGCACAGCGCCGCGTCGTACATGGTGGCCGCGCTGCGGCGCTTGGAGGTGTAGCGCCACAGCAGCAGCCAGGCGAAGCCCAGCACGGTGCCGGCCATCATCACCTTGCTGATCACGCTCACCCACGGCCCGAGCATCTCGGGGGAGCCGTAGTTCATCGTGACCCTGCCGTCCCAGCTGCCGGCGAGCCGGGCGAAGTGCAGCGGCAGCGCGCCGAGCGACTCGACCTCGATGCCGCGGTCCTTCTGGAAGGCCAGGAAGTCGAAGGCGCCGTTCATCCCGGCGGCGAGCAGGAAGCCGATCGAGACGGCCGTGGCGCCGGCCAGCGTCCAGGAACGGCGGGTGCGGCGGCCGGAGGGGGTGCCGATCAGGCCGAGCAGCGGCCAGATCTTGACGATGCCGCCCAGGCCCAGCAGCAGTCCGCCGACCGCCGGGCGGCGGATCAGCGCCAGCAGACCGGCCAGGGCGACCGCGGTGACGATGACGTCGAAGCGGTTGTAGATCATCGGGCCGAGCAGCGGGACGCCCACCACCCACATCCAGGCGCCGGTCAGCGCGCGACCCCGGCGCAGGCCGGTGCGCACCAGCAGCGCGGCCGCGGCGGCGTCGGCGATCCCGCAGATCACCCAGAACGAGACCAGGTACGACCAGGGCAGCAGGCCCGGCAGCAGGATCACCAGGGCGGCGCCCGGAGGGTACTGCCAGGTGACGTCGTCGAAGGGGAAAGTGCCGGTCTGGAGCACGCCGTACCAGGCGTGGTAGATCATCCAGACGTCCGCCGTGACGTCGCCGCCGGGCGCCTTCAGCACGCCCGTCGCCAGCAGCACCAGCAGCGCGCGGGTGGCGATCCAGGTGGCGCCGAGCGCGGCGAGCGCCCCGAGCGGGCGGCCGAGGCGGCCGCGTGAAGAACCGGGCTCGGTGGCCGGGGCCAATTCCACTGCGCTCCCTCGTTCGTCTCGGACGTCCCCACCGGAGGCGTCGTGGAGACGGACGCCCGGGCCGCGTCGCACTGCGGCCTAGGTACTAGGACTGACCCGGGGGTCAAACGGTTGCCGTGCGCGGTTCCGTTCCCGGCGGGTCATGGTGTTGACCTATCGTACGGATCACCCAGCGGTACACCGCGCACCCCCCGACCGAGCGAGCCGTGGCCTGATGCACAGAACCTTGATCGTCACCAATGACTTCCCGCCGCGCCCCGGTGGCATCCAGGCCTTCGTGCACAACATGGCCGTCCGTCAGCCCGCAGGCAGTGTCGTGGTGTACGCCTCGACCTGGCGGGACGGTAGCGAGGTGGCCCGCTTCGACGCCGAGCAGCCGTTCCCGGTGATCCGGGACCGGACGAAGGTGATGGTTCCCACACCGCGGGTCACCCGGCGGGCCGCCGAGATCCTGCGCGCGGAGAAGTGCGACTCGGTCTGGTTCGGCGCCGCCGCGCCGCTCGGGCTGATGGCGCCCACGCTGCGCCGGGCCGGGGCCGGGCGGCTGCTCGGCATGACCCACGGCCACGAGGCCGCCTGGGCCCAGCTGCCGGTCTCCCGGCAGCTGCTGCGCCGGATCGGCGCCGGCACCGACGTGCTGACCTACCTGGGCGAGTACACCCGCTCCCGGATCGCCGCCGCGGTCGGGCCGCAGGCCGCGGCCCGGATGGTCCAGCTGCCGCCGGGCGTGGACGAGACGACCTTCCACCCGGGCTCCGGGGGCGCCGAGGTGCGCCGCCGGCTCGGGCTGGCGGACCGGCCGGTGGTGGTCTGCGTCTCCCGGCTGGTGCCGCGCAAGGGCCAGGACACGCTGATCGAGGCGATGCCGCAGATCCTCGCCGACGTGCCGGACGCGGTGCTGCTGATCGTCGGCGGCGGCCCGTACCGGGCGGACCTGGAGAAGCTCGCCGACGCCACGGGCGTGCGGGACTCGGTGCGGTTCACCGGCTCGGTGCCGTGGGAGGAGCTGCCCGCCCACTACGGGGCCGGGGACGTCTTCGCGATGCCGTGCCGCACCAGGCGCGGGGGGCTGGACGTCGAGGGCCTGGGCATCGTCTACCTGGAGGCCTCGGCGACCGGCCTGCCGGTGGTCGCGGGGGACTCCGGCGGCGCGCCGGACGCGGTGCTGGAGGGCGAGACCGGGTACGTGGTGCCCGGCGGCTCGGCCCCGGCGGTGGCCGAGCGGATCGTGCGGCTGCTGCGGGACGAGGAGCTGCGGCGGCGGATGGGCGAGGCCGGGCGGCGCTGGGTGGAGCGCTCCTGGCGCTGGGACCTGCTGGCCGGGCGGCTGACCTCGCTGCTGGCCGGATGACGCCGACGGGCCCCGCCACTTTCCTGGAGTGGCGGGGCCCGTCCGGCGCTGGCGGTCGGGCCGCGTCGGGCGGCCGCTTCCGGCGGCTACTTCCGGTAGAGCGCCTCGATGTCGGCCGCGTAGTCCTTCAGCACGACGTTGCGCTTGAGCTTGAGCGAGGGCGTCAGATGGCCGCTCTCCTCGGAGAACTCGGTGTCCAGCAGCCGGAACTTCTTGACCGCCTCTGCGTGCGAGACGGCGGCGTTGCCGTCGTCCACCGCGCTCTGGAGGGCGGCCAGCAGGTCCGGGTCGTCGGCGAGGTCGGCGACGGTGGCGTCGGCGGGCTTGCCGTTGAGCTCCTTCCACTTCGGGAAGAAGTCCGGGTCGACGGTGATCAGGCAGGCGATGAAGGGCTTGCGGTCGCCGACCACCATGACCTCGCCGACCAGGGCGTGGGCCCGGATCCGGTCCTCGATCACGGCGGGGGCGACGTTCTTGCCGCCGGCCGTGACGATGATCTCCTTCTTGCGGCCGGTGATGGTCAGATAGCCGTCGGAGTCCAGCGAGCCGAGGTCGCCGGTGGCGATCCAGCCGTCCTTGAGGGTGTCGGCGGTGGCCTGCGGGTTGTTCCAGTAGCCGGTGAAGACGTGCGGGCCCTTGAAGAAGACCTCGCCGTCCTCGGCGATCCGCACGGAGGCGCCGGGCACCGGCTGGCCGACCGTACCGATCTTCGGCCTGTCCCACGGGTTGAAGGCGGTGGCCGCGCAGGTCTCCGTCAGGCCGTAGCCCTCCAGGACGGTGAAGCCGATGCCCCGGTAGAAGTGGCCCAGGCGCTCGCCGAGCGGGGCGCCGCCGGAGATGGCGTGGGTGGCCCGGCCGCCGAGGGCGGCACGCAGCTTGCCGTAGACCAGCTTGTCGAAGACCGCGTGCTTGAGCCGCAGCACCAGCCCGGCGCCGCCGGCGTCCAGCGCCCGGCTGTAGGCGATCGCGGTCTCGGCGGCCTTGTCGAAGATCTTGCCCTTGCCGTCGGCCTGGGCCTTGGCGCGGGCGGTGTTGTAGACCTTCTCGAACACTCTGGGCACGCCCAGGATCAGGGTCGGCCGGAAGGCGGCCAGCTCGGCGGTGACGTCCCGGATGTCGGAGACGTGACCGAGCTTGATCGGGGCCATCGCCGGGGCGATCTCGGCGATCCGGGCGAGCACGTGGGCCAGCGGCAGGAAGAGCAGGACGGAGCTCTCGCCGGTGCGGAACAGCGGGGCCAGGCGCTCGACGATGTTGCCGCACTCGGCCAGGAAGTTGCCGTGGGTCAGCTGACAGCCCTTCGGGCGGCCGGTGGTGCCCGAGGTGTAGACGATGGTGGCGATGTCGTCGGGACCGGCGATCCGGCGGCGCTCGTGGACCGTCGCGTCCGGGACGTCCTGCCCGGCCTCGGCCAGGGCTGCGAGCGCCCCGCCCTCGATCTGCCAGGTGTGCTTCAGCTCCGGCAGCCGGTCGCGGACCTCGCCGACCACCCGGACGTGCTGGTCGGTCTCGGTGATCACGGCGACCGCGCCCGAGTCACCGAGGATCCACTCGACCTGCTCGGTGGAGGAGGTCTCGTACACCGGCACGGTGACGGCGCCGGCCGTCCAGATCGCGAAGTCCAGCAGCGTCCACTCGTACCGGGTGCGGGACATGACGCCCACCCGGTCACCCGGCTCGACGCCGGCGGCGATCAGGCCCTTCGCGGCGGCGTGCACCTCGGCCAGGAACTGGACCGACGTCAACTCCTGCCACTGGCCGTCCACCTTCCGGCTGAGCACGGCGACGTCCGGGTGCTCCTCGGCGTTCCGGTGCACCGGGTCGGCGAGGTTGCCGCCGCTCGGTACCTGGTAGAGGGCCGGAAGGCTGAAGTCGAGCAAGACTGCTCCTCGTTCGCGACGCTGCGGGACGGCAGGACGTTACTGCCCGGTAGGCAGCTTCGACCAGAGGGGTCGGCTCCGGTGTTCGAAGTGTCACACCCGGCCGGGTCCGACCAGGCCGTGACCGGGTCGTTCGAATGGCACCCTACGACAGAGCAGGGCGACCGGCCGGTAACATGCCCGGCCGCCCGGCGCCCGCCCGCACCACGGCCGCCCGCCGGGCACGGCCCGCGCCGCCGCGCCGCCCGCCGGGCGCGATAGCCTGCTCCGGGCGGACCGGGCCGAGCGCGCCCCGGCCGGACCGGCAGGCAGAGGGACGAGGCGGAGGGCCATTCCATGGCGGAGCACACCAGGTCGAGCATCACCATCGACGCGACCCCGGCCACGGTCATGGCCGTGATCGCCGACTTCGCCGCCTACCCGGCCTGGACCGGGGAGGTCAAGGAGATCGAGGTCCTCAAGGCCGGCGAGGACGGCCGCGCCGCCGAGGTCCGGCTGCTGCTCGACGCCGGCGCCATCCGCGACGAGCACGTCCTCGCCTACACCTGGGACGGCGACCGGGAGGTCTCCTGGACCCTCGTCCGCAGCCAGATGCTCCGCTCGCTGGACGGCTCCTACACCCTCGCCCCGCTGGCCGGCGGCCGCACCGAGGTGACGTACCAGCTCGCCGTGGACGTCAAGATCCCGATGCTCGGCATGATCAAGCGCAAGGCCGAGAAGGTCATCATCGACCGCGCCCTGGCCGGTCTGAAGAAGCGCGTCGAAGGCTGACACGACCGAACGGGGGGCCGGACGGCATGACGGCGACACGCACCATCCTGATCAGCGGCGACTCGGGGGCTCCCGCGGTGGCCGCCGCCACCGCGCTGCACGCCGCCCGGCGCGGCCACCGCACCTGGCTGCTGGCCGCCGACGACCCGCACCGCGCCCTGGACTCCGCCCTCGGCACCCGGCTGGAGCCCGAACCGCTCCTCCACGCACCGGGCCTGACCGTCTCCCGGATCGACGAGCAGGCCGCCTTCCGCTACGCCGTCGGCGAGCTCACCGGCCGGCTCAAGCCCGCCCTCGACCTGCTCGGCGCCGAACAGCTCGACCCCGAGGAGCTCACCGCCCTCCCCGGCATCGCCCGGCTCGCCCTGCTGCGTGCCCTGCCCGCCGCCGACCAGGACGTCCTGGTCGTGCTCGCCCCGCCGCCCGCCGAGCTGATCGCCACCCTCGCCCTGCCCGAACAGCTCGCCCGCTACCTGGACCGGCTCGTCCCCGAGCAGCGGCAGGCCGCCCGGGCGCTGCGCCCGCTGCTGGCCGGGCTGGCCGGTGTCCCGATGCCCGCCGACTGGCTGTACGAGGGGCGCACCAAGGCCGTCGCGGCGCTCGCCGAGTCCCGCGCCGCGATCACCGGCCCCGGCACCAGCGTCCGGCTGGTCGTCCCGGCCGACGGCCACCCGTACCGCGAGCTGCGCCGGATCCGGGCCGGACTCGCGCTGCACGGGCACCGGCCGGACGCCGTGGTGGTGCACGGCGCGCTGCCCGGGGCCGCCGTCTCCTCGCCCGACCCCTGGCTGGCCGCCCTGGCCCGCCGCCGGCAGGAGGAGCTGACCGCGCTCGCCGCCGAGACCGACGCCCCGGTGCTGGTCACCGACCTGGCCGACGCCACCCTGGAAGCCGTCGCCGACCGGCTCTACGGGGACGGGGACGGGCCCGAACGGCTCGCCCCCGGGCCCTGGCCGGTCGAGGACCGGCTCGCCGAGGAGGGCCTGCTGGTCTGGCACCTCGACCTGCCCGGCGCCGACCGCTCCGAACTGGACCTGGTCCGCCGGGGCGACGAACTGGTGGTCGGAATCGGCACCCACCGCCGGGTGCTCACCCTCCCGTCCGCGCTGCGCCGCTGCACGGTGGCCGGGGCGGGGCTGCACGACGGGGTGCTCTCGGTGCGGTTCGCGCCCGACCCGGCGCTCTGGCCCCGGGGCTGACGGGGGTTCGGCGGCGCTTCGGCGGCGCTTCGGCAGGGCTCCGCCAGGGGTCCGGCGGCTTTTCGGGCCGCCCGGCCGGTCGGGTAGCGTCGGGCCCAAGGGGCCGCGGGGTGCGGCCACGGCTGAGGAGGCGCCCGCGATGACCAGCACCGACGACCGCACCGAGCCCGGCGGCCGGCCGGACGCCGAGCAGGGCGGCGAGCAGGGCGACCAGGGGTACCCGTTCGGGCCGGAGCTGGGCCCGCTGGTGGACGAGGTGCGCCGGTTCGCCGGTGCGCTCGGCGACAAGGCCCAGGAGGCGAGCGCCACCACCCTGATCACCCTGTCCGGGCTGGCCGACCGGCTGCGCACCCAGCAGCCGGAGGTCTACTCCCACCTCGCCGCGGCCGGCACCGGACTCGCCGCCGCGGGCGCCGAGCTGCTGGCCGCCTACCGCGCCGCCGTGGCCGGGCACGAGAGCCGCTGGACCGCCGGGCAGGGCGCGCCGACCGAGAGGATCGACCTCGACCTCGACGGCGACCTCGGCGGCGATGTTGACGAGGCTGACGGGTCGTCCGTCAAGCAGTGAAACCGTGACTTTCGGAGGGTGATCGCACTGCTCTCGTACGTCACGAAGAAGGAGATTAGATACGACTTTTGAAGCGTCACGGCCAGGCTGTCCCAGGATTGTCTTCGGATAATGTATGCGAGGCTGTGTACGGGGGCCGGGTTGGGCGGTAGCGTTCCGTCCAGCGGAACGAGTGAATAGCTGAGGGACACATGGCTCTGACCATCGGCGTCGATGTCGGCGGGACCAAGATCGCGGCAGGCGTGGTCGACGAGGCGGGCGCCATCCTGGCCCGGACCAGGGTGCCCACCCCGGCCGACCCGCAGTGGGCGGTCGACGCCATCGCGCAGGCCGTGCGCGAGCTCAAGGAGGAGCACCCCGGTGTCACGGCGGTGGGCGTCGGCGCCCCCGGGTTCGTCGACAGCAACCGCTCGACCGTGATCTTCGCTCCCAACATCGACTGGGAGAACGAGCCGCTGCGCGGCCGGATCGAGGAGCTCACCGGCCTGTCCACCGTCGTCGAGAACGACGCCAACTGCGCGGCCTGGGCCGAGTTCCGCTTCGGCGCGGCCGCCGACCACCGAGACATGCTGCTGATCACCGTCGGCACCGGCATCGGCGGCGGCATCGTCCTGGACAACCGCCTGCACCGCGGCCGCTTCGGCGTGGCCGGCGAGATCGGCCACCTCAACATGGTCCCCGACGGCCTGCTCTGCGGCTGCGGCGGCAAGGGCTGCTGGGAGCAGTACGGCTCCGGGCGCGCGCTGCGCCGCTACGGCCGGGAGAAGGCGGCCGCCGACCCGCAGCGCGGCCACCGGATGCTGGAACTCAACGACGGCGTGGCCGAGACGATCCGCGGCATCCACATCACCCAGGCCGCGGAGGAGGGCGACCCGCTCGCCCTGGAGTGCTACGCCGAACTGGCCGACTGGCTGGGCCGCGGCATGGCCGACCTCGCCGCGCTGTTCGACCCGGGCGTCTTCGTGCTCGGCGGCGGCGTCTCCGACTCCGGCCGGCTGCTGCTCGACCCGGTCGCCAAGGCGTTCGAGCACTACCTGACCGGCGGGGTGCACCGCCCGCGCGCCGAGGTCGTGCTGGCCTCGATGGGCTCCGCCGCCGGCATCGTCGGCGCGGCGGACCTCGCCCGCACCGCCTGACCCCCTCCGAGCCCGCCGGCGGCGGTGCGACCGGGCCCCGACCGATCCCGGACGCACCGCCGCCGTCGCACGTCCCGGCCCGGCCGCGTACGGTCGGATCGATCCGGTGACCGCCCAGGGGAGGACCATGAGCGCCGCGACCACGACCGCCGCCGTGACCGGGACCGCCGCGCGGGCCGAACCGCTGCCGCCGTCCGGCCCGGGCCGGCTGCGGCTGCTCAGCTACAACATCCGCTCGCTGCGCGACGACCGGCGGGCGCTGGCCCGGGTGATCCGGGCCTGCGAGCCGGACGTGGTCTGCGTCCAGGAGTCCCCGCGCTACTGGCGGCCCGAGGGTCAGGCCGCCTGGCTGGCCCGGAGCACCGGCACGGCCGTGCTGGCCGGCGGCGGCCGCACCGCCGCCGGCCCGCTGCTGCTCGGCCGGCCCGGCGCGGTGGAACTGCTGGAGGTGCACGACCGGCTGCTGCCCAAGACCCGCGGCCTGCACGCCCGGGGCTTCGCCGGCGCGCTGCTGCGGCTGCCCGGCACGGCGCCGTTCAGTGTCACCAGCTGCCACCTCAGCCTGGACCAGGAGGAGCGGTACGGGCAGTTCGAGCTGCTCCTCGACCAGCTCGGAATCGCCGAACTCGGTGTCGTGGCAGGGGACTTCAACGAGCACCCGGACGGGCCCGGCTGGCGGCTGCTGGCCTCGCGGCTCCAGGACGGGTACCCGACCGCGCCCTGGGGAGGCGAGTTCACCTCCGTACCGGAGCGCCCCTACCAGCGGATCGACGCCGTCTTCGCCACACCCGGGATCGCCGTCCTCGGCTGCGGGGTGCCGCACGGGCTGCCCGGCGTCACCGAGGCCGACCTGCGGGCCGCGACCGACCACCTGCCGGTGCTCGCCGTCCTCGAACTGCCGACGAGCCGGCCGGGCGGCCGGCGGGAATTGTCGGACGCGCCCTAGACGACCGCGCCGTGGTCCGGGTCCTCCGGCTCGTCCTCGTCGCGGTCCTTCATCCGCGCGACCAGGGTCACGAAGCCGCCGAGGAAGGCGGTGATCCCGACCCAGGCGGGCCAGCCGGAGATCTCCCGCCAGACCACCGCGTCGACCAGCAGCAGCGCCGGGCCGCCGAGCACCGCCAGCCAGGCGAACTTGGCGGTCACGTCGGCGGCCGGCAGCGGCGGGGGCTCCGGCGGGACGAAGTGCCCCTCGTCGGTCTCCTCGGCCAGTTCGAAGTCGCGCGGGCCCGCGCCACCCGCCGGCATCACCGGCCGGCCGGAGCGGGGGCGGGGCTGCGGGGCGAGGTCGGCCAGGTCGTCCTGGTCGCCGCGGCCGCCGGCGCCGCCCTCCTTGTAGCCGCCTTTGAGCCCGTTCTGCGCCCGGAGGTTCTCGACCTCGGGCCAGTTCGGGTTGTTGAGGTCGACCGGGTCGTCGAACTGTGCCACCAGGGCGGCGAAGATCGCGTCCTGCTCGGCCTGGCTGCGCTCGGGCGCACGGCGCGGACGGCGTTCGGCGGTGTCGCCGGCGGCCTCTCCCGCGGAGCCGGCGGCGGCGTCCCGGCCGGGCGGGGGCGTCGCCGCGCCCTCCGGGCCGGTACGGTCCGTCGGCGCACCGCCCGGGGTGGCGGCGTCCGTCCCGCTGTCCTTGGTCGCGCCGTCCTCGCGGGGAGTCTCGTCCCCGCCGCCCGCCGTGCTGCTCTCGTGCACTTCCGGCCCTTCAGCCATGGTGATCGTCGGATTCGACCCGGGTGACGCCCGCCGCGTGCGCGGGGGCCAGCCGTTGGATGAAGTCCTGGCCGGCCGCGAATATTTCCGCCGCGTCGTGGTCCAGCGTCGCGACGTGGAAACTGCGCTGGCACAGCCGCTCCGTCACGTCCGTCGAGGATATCCGGGCCAGTACCAGTTCCGAGTTGGCCGGCGAGACGACGTGGTCCTGCGGGCTGTGGAAGAGCAGCACCGGCTGGGTCACCTCCGGCAGCAGCCGCTGGACCTCCCGCCACAGCCGGCTCAGCGACCAGGCGGCGTGCAGCGGGGTGCGGTCGTAGCCGACCTCGACCGCACCCGCCCGGGCGATGTCGTTGGCGACCCCGGGCAGGCTGGGCAGCAGGTGGCGCAGCACCGGCAGCAGCACGCTCGCGGGGGTGTCCGAGCGCACCGACGGGTTGACCAGTACCAGCCCGGAGACCGTCGGCCCGTGCAGCGCGGCGAGCCGCAGCGCCAGCGCGCCGCCCATCGACAGGGCGCAGACGAAGACCTGCTCGCACTCGTCGGCGAGCGCCAGCAGCTCGCGCTCGACCTCCGCGTACCAGTCTTCCCAGCGGGTGAGCTGCATGTCCTGCCAGCGGGTGCCGTGCCCGGGCAGCAGCGGCAGCGAGACGGTGAAGCCGGCCGCGGCCAGTTCGTCGGCCCACGGCCGCAGCGACTGCGGCGACCCGGTGAAGCCGTGGCAGAGCAGCACTCCCACCGGTCCGCCGGTGTGGCGGTACGGCTCGGCACCGGGCAGCAACGGCATGGCGGACTCCTTCGCGGGCGGGTGGCGCTGGGGGAGGGGACGCTGGAGGGGGAAGTGCTGCGAAATCGCATCGTCCCACGCTCCGCGCCGGGTCGTACACCCCCTGCGAAGGGGCCGGGCGCGGTCCGTACGGCGGGGGCGGGCACAGCGGACGGCCGCGGGGCATTAGGATCGACCGGTCCGCATAACAGGAGGCCCGGGTTGTTCTACCGACTGATGAAGATGATCGTCGCGCCACTGCTTCGGATCTTCTTCCGGCCCTGGATCGAGGGCGAGGAGAACATCCCCACCGAGGGTGCGGCGATCATCGCGAGCAACCACCTGTCCTTCTCGGACTCGTTCTTCTTCCCCGCCCTGATCAGGCGCCGGGTCACCTTCATCGCGAAGGCCGAGTACTTCAACACCCCGGGCCTCAAGGGCCGGCTGACCGCCGCGTTCTTCAAGGGCGTCGGCCAGCTGCCGGTGGACCGCTCGGGCGTGCGTGGCGCCGGTGAGGCCGCGATCCGCAGCGCCATCGCGGTGCTGGACAGCGGCGAGCTGTTCGGCGTCTACCCGGAGGGCACCCGGTCGCCCGACGGCAAGCTGTACCGCGGCAAGGTCGGCGGCCTGGCCCGCGTCGCGCTGGCCACCGGCGCCCCGGTGATCCCGGTCGCCATGATCGACACCGAGAAGGTGCAGCCGCCCGGCCAGGTGATCCCCAACTTCGGCATCCGCCCCGGCATCCGGATCGGCCGCCCGCTGGACTTCTCCCGCTACCACGGCATGGAGAACGACCGCTTCATCCTCCGTTCGGTGACGGACGAGGTGATGTACGAGATCATGCGGCTCTCCGGCCAGGAGTACGTGGACATCTACGCGACCGCCGCCAAGCGGCAGATCGCGGACGACAAGAAGAAGGCCGACGCCGAGCGCCGGGCCGCCGCCAAGGCGGAGAAGGCGGAGGCCGCCGAGGCCGAGAAGGCCGAGAAGGCCGCCGAAGCGGAGAAGGCCGCCGAAGCGGAGAAGGCCGCCGAAGCGGAGAAGGCCGCCGAAGCGGAGAAGGCCGCCGAAGCGGAGAAGGCCGCCGGGGCGGGCACCTCGGAGAAGCAGCAGGAGAAGCCGGAGTAGGCGTCCGGACGGCCGCTCGGCCGCCCGGACGGGCCCAGGGGAGGGGCGGATGACGGACGACGGGGGCAGAGCCGGCGCGGTCGGCGGCACGGTGGCGGCCGGCGGCATGTCCGTCGAACTCCCGCTGTGGAAGGCGATCTCCTACTTCCGGGTGCTGGCCCTGTGCTACGCCCTGCTGCGGTACTTCAACTCGTACCTGCACTTCCTGCACCCGGTGGCCGGCTGGATCTTCCTCGGCGCGCTGACCCTGTGGACCCTGGCCAGCACCCGGGCCTTCGCCAACCCGCAGCGCTGCACCTGGTACGTCCTGGGCGCCGACCTCACCCTCGCCGTCACCGGCATCGTGATGAGCGGCATGACCGACTCCCCGGCCCGGATCAGCCACGGCGCGCCCACCCTGCCGACCATCTGGGCGGCCGGCACGGTGCTGGGCTTCGCCGCGAAGGGCGGCTGGCGCCCGGCGGCGGCCTCGGGCTCGGTGATCGGCGTCGCCAACATCCTCGGCCACGGCGGGCCGACCGGCGACAACATCCACAACATCGTGCTGCTGATGGTGGCCGGCTGCGCGATCGGCTACGTGATCGAGCTGGCCCGGGCCAGCGAGGCCACCCTCACCCGGGCGCTCCAGGTCGAGGCGGCCACCCGGGAGCGCGAGCGGCTCTCCCGCGACATCCACGACGGCGTGCTCCAGGTGCTCGCCCTGGTCCAGCGGCGCGGAGCTGAGCTGAGCGAGGGGACGGCCTCCGGCGCGGAGCTGAGCGAGCGGACGGCCTCCGGCGCGGAGCTGAGCGAGCGGACGGCCTCCGGCGCGGACTTCGCCGAGCTCGGCCGGCTGGCCGGTGAGCAGGAGCGCGCGCTGCGGGCGCTGATGACGGGCGGTCCGCTGCCGGCGCGGCGCGCGTCGCGGTCCGACGCCGCTGAGCCGCCGGACCCGCACACGCCGTGCGACCTGACCGTGCTGCTGCGCCCGTACGCGGACGAGCGGATCACGCTCTCCGCCCCCGGCACCCCGGTGCTGCTGCCCGGTCAGGCGGCGGGCGAGCTCGCGGCGGCCGTCGGCGCGGCCGTCGACAACGTGCGCAAGCACGCGGGGGAGCGGGCCCGGGCCTGGATCCTGGTCGAGGACGAGCCGGAGGCCGTCACGGTCGGCATCCGCGACGACGGCCCCGGCTACGCCCCGGGCCGGCTGGGCGAGGCCGAGCAGGCGGGCCGGCTCGGCGTCTCCCAGTCCATCCGCGGCCGGCTGCTGGACCTCGGCGGCACGGCCGAGCTGTACTCGGCGCCCGGGGAGGGCGTCGAGGTCGAACTGCGCGTCCCGAGGAAGGCCACTCAATGACCAGCCAGCCGATGACCGATCAGCCGACCGCCGACCGGCCGGTGCGGGTGATGGTGGTGGACGACCACCCGATGTGGCGGGACGCCGTCTCGCGTGACCTCGCCGAGGCCGGACTGGACGTGGTGGCCACCGCGGGCGACGGCGAGGAGGCCGTGCGCCGGGCCCGCGCCTGCACGCCGCAGGTGGTCGTGCTGGACCTCAACCTGCCCGGCCTGCCCGGTGCCGAGGTGTGCCGCCAGGTGGTCGCGCACGACCCGGCGGTGCGGGTGCTGGTGCTGTCGGCCAGCGGTGAGCACCAGGACGTGCTGGAGGCGGTGAAGTCCGGCGCGACCGGCTACCTGGTGAAGTCGGCCGGGCGGGAGGAGCTGCTGGACGCGGTGCGCCGTACGGCCGTCGGCGACGCGGTGTTCACCCCGGGCCTGGCCGGCCTGGTGCTCGGCGAGTTCCGCCGGCTGGCCGCCGAGCCGGCCCCGGCCTCGGCGCCGGCCGCCCCGCGGCTGACCGCTCGGGAGACCGAGGTGCTGCGGCTGGTGGCCAAGGGGCTGTCGTACCGGCAGATCGCCGACCGGCTGGTGCTGTCCCACCGGACGGTGCAGAACCACGTGCAGAACACGCTAGGGAAGCTGCAGCTGCACAACCGGGTGGAGCTGGTCCGGTACGCCATCGAGCAGGGCCTGGACGACGAGATCTGAGGGTCCGGCAGCGGCTGCGGCGCGGCCCCGGGCGGGTGTACGTC
>NZ_JBSHAP010000087.1:27692-40158 GCF_053611565.1 Kitasatospora sp. NPDC054795 | reverse complement strand
GGACGGAAGCGGCGGGCCCGGCGGGCCGGCTACGCGGTCCGGTTACGCGGTCCTGGTCGCGCCGGACCGCTTCGCGCACTCCGGCAGGTACGAGGAGCCCGCCGCGCCGGCCGCCAGCCAGCCGACGGCCAGCAGCCAGCCGGCGAGGACGTCCAGCGGCCAGTGCACGCCGAGGTAGACGCGGCTCAGGCCGATCGTGCCCGCGAACAGCACGGCGCCGACGACGGCCGTGCGGGTGGCGGCCGGACGCGTACGGGCGACGGCGAGCGCGAGCAGGCCGGCGCTGAGGGCGGACGTGAAGGCGTGCCCGGAGGGGAAGGCGAAACCGGAGGCGGTGAACGCCCAGTCCGTCACGGGCGGCCGGGGCCGGCCGAAGGCGTGCATCAGGCCCTGGCGCAGCAGTTGCCCCAGCGCCAGCCACACCACGGGCAGGAGCAGCGCCCGCACCGTCGTCCACCGGCGCCTCGGCGAGCCGGTGGTCCCGACGGCGGTGAGGACGCCCGCGGCCAGGGCGAGGAGGTAGGGAACCACGCCGGTACCGAGCGAGGTGACGGCCATGGCCACGGCTCGGGCGAGCTCCGGGCGATGCGCGACGCACCAGTCGATGGCGGCCTGCTCGAAGGGGAACGGCGCCCAGCCGTACGCGGCCACCACGGCCGCGACCACCGCGAAGGCCGACCACGCACCGACGAGCACCACCACCCACCGCCGACGCTCCGTCATCCGGTCAGCCGCCATCCGAGCCCTCCTGCCAGCACCACCCGGGCCACCGGAACGCGGCCCCGCGCGGCCAGGGTAGCGAGCCCGCGCCCGGCGGCACCGCCCGGCGCCCCCATCACGGCCTCGCGCGGGTCGTGGCCCCCGGCCGGTCGACGCCGGTCCACCAGGTCATCCTGAAGGGCCCCGGCCGCCGCCCCGCGCTGCCCCGCCGGGCCACCGGCGAACCCCACCGATCAGCGCGACAGGCCCTCGACGACCGATCAGAGGACCGGCGGCCCCGCCTCGACGCGGCGGAGTACCGGGAGCAGCCGGTCCAGGTCGGGGCCGGTCTGGAGCTGGCGCTCGTCCCACCAGGTGGCACCGGCGTCGTACAGCGGACCGATCACATCCCTGGCCCTGGCCGCGTCCGGCGAGGTGGCGCCGCCGAGCACGAACTCGAAGGGGCGCTCGGCCGCGACCGTACGGTGCCTGCGCACATAGCCGACCAGATCCCGTACCTCCGCCACGTCCGGCGCCTGGCCGTGCCGGGCCGTCTCGAAGAGCGGCACCGCGCCGTCCCACCGCGCCGCCCGCCGCATCGGCGGGCGGCGCGGCCAGAACCCGCCGATCCACACCGGCGGACAGGGCCGCTGCGCGGTGGCGGGCAGCAGGGTCACGTCCCGGACCTCGTAGTGCCGGCCGTGGTGGTCCACCGCCTCGCCGGACCAGAAGCGCCTCAACAGCTCCAGCCCCTCGTCCAGTCGTTCGGCCAGGAGGCGCGGTTCGGAGGTGTCGCCGAAGCTGAGGTATTCGTCCTCGATCGGACCGCCCAGGCCGGCGGCGAAGACCACCCGGCCGCCGCTGAGGACGTCCAGGGTGGCGACCTGACGGGCGAGTTGCTGCGGTCGGTACCGGGGGACCGGCGTCAGCAGGGTACCCAGCCGGATCCGGGAGGTCGCCAGCGCGGCCGCGGTCAGCAGCATCCAGGGGTCGGCGAACGGACGCCCCTGGTGTCGTCGATGCAGTACGTGGTCCCAGACGAACAGGCCGTCCCAGCCTGCCTGTTCGGCGGCGGCGGCCACGGTCGCGACGTTGCGGGGGTCGGCGAAGTCACCGAAGTTGGGGATGTTGACGGAGAAGCGCATTCCAGCAGGATGCGCAGCCGGCCCCGGAGCGGGCAGGACGCGTGCCCCATCAGGATTCCCGAGCACCCGGGAAGCCACCCGGGTCCTGGCGTCAGCGGCTTCACGAGGTCGGACGGGCCCGGCAACCGTCCGGCTGCACAGACGTGATCGGGTAGTGGAACGGGCCGCTCTGAGTACCCGTACTCAGGCCGGCCCGGCCGTGGCCGCCGGAGCATGAAGGCATGCAATCAGCAGCGATACCGCGGATCGGCATCACCGCCGTCGGCTCCCACCTGCCGGCCCGCCGGCTCACCTCCCAGCAGCTTCAGGACGAGATCGCCGCCGGCGGCCGACTCGCCCTGCCGGAGCGGATGTTCGAGAAGGCGACCGGGATCCGCAGCCGGCACTTCGCCGCCGACGACGAGTACGCCTCCACCCTCGCCGTCGGCGCCGCCCGGCGCGCCCTCGACACCCGCGGGCTGCATCCGCGGGACGTGGACCTGCTGCTGTTCGCCTCCGCCACCCGGGACGTCTGCGAGCCCGCCACCGCCCACATCGTGCAGGCCGAACTCGGCACCCGGGCCCACGCGTTGGACGTCAGCAACGCCTGCAACAGCTTCCTCAACGGGATCGACCTGGCCCGGGCGATGATCCTGGCCGGACGGGCCCGCCGCGCCCTGGTCGTCACCGGGGAGACCCCCAGCAGGGCCATGCGCCGCGCTCCCTCCGGCATCGCGGAGGTGCGCGACGGCTTCGCCGGCTACACCTTCGGCGACGCCGGGGCGGCCGTCGTCGTCGAGGCCGTCGAGCGGGGCGGCATCCTCGACATCGAGACCGCCACCGCCTCCGAGCACTGGGAGGCCGGCGGGATCCCCGGCGGCGGGTCCCGGCACCCGCGCGGTGACGAGCACAGCTACTTCCGCGGCGGCGGCAAGGAGCTGCGCGGCATCTTCGAGACGATCGGCCCGGTCGTTCTGGCCCGGCTCGCCGCCCGCACCGGCCTCGGCTGGGACGACTACGCCCGCGTCCTGGTGCACCAGGTGACGCTCCCGTACCTGGAACGCTTCGTCGAGCTGACCGGGGCGCCGGCCGGGAAGCTGGTGCTCACCGTCCCGGAGATCGGCAACGTCGCCAGCGCCACCCTGGGCGTCCAACTCGACCGGATACGCGACACGCTGGCCCCCGGGGACAAGGTCCTGCTGGTCGGCCTCGGCGGCGGCGTCAGCCTGATGACCATGGTCTGGGAGGCGTCGTGAGGACCGATCTGTGGGTGGTGGTCCCCGCCTACCAGGAGCAGGACCGCATCGACGGGGTGCTGCGCGCCCTCGCCGCCCAGCGCGACCGCGACTTCACCCTCCTCGTCGCCGACAACGGCTCCACCGACGGCACCGTCGCCACCGTCCGCGCGTTCGCCGCCCGCGCACCGTTCCCGGTCGAGGTGCTGGTCGAGCCGGAGAAGGGCGTCGGCTCCGCCGTGGACACCGCCTTCCGCCACGCGATCGCCCACGACGCCACCCTGCTCGCCCGCACCGACGCCGACTGCCTGCCCGAACCCGGCTGGACCGCCGCCGCCCGGGCCGGCCTGCTGGACGGCGGCGCACTGGTCTGCGGCCGGGTCACCGCCCGCCGCGACGAACACGGGCCGGCCGGACGCGCGGTGTTCCTGCTCCTGGTCGCCCTCGGCGCCTTCTTCGGCCGGATCCGGCCGGCCCACCACCGCCGGCACGGCTTTCTGACCCCGTACCGGATGCACGCGGGCAACAACATGGCGATCACCGCCGAGCTCTACCAGGCCGTCGGCGGCATGCCCCGCCGGCCCTCCCCCACCGACCGGGCGTTCCTCAACGAGGTCCGCCGGCACACCACGGCGGTGGTGCGCCGCCGCGACATGGTGGTGCAGAACTCCACGCGACGGATCCGCGCGTACGGGGTGGTGGGCACGGCGCGCTGGTACCTGGAACGCGGGGCCGGACCGCGCCCCGTCGACGTCCGCTGAGCCGGCGTCCAGGCATTCAGGCATCCATCGGATCGGACCGGCCGTCGTCGAGCGAACCCGCCGACGGCCGCCCACCCGGCCCACCTCCGCTCCCCGAAAGCAGCCCTCCGTGCTCGACCGCCTCGCCCACGCCCTGCGCACCGACCGTCCCGAACGGCCCGCCGTCCTGCGCCAGACCGCCCTGGGCACCGTCCGCCCGGTGATCCGCCGGGGCGAGCTCGCCGATCTGGCCGACGGCTACGCCGCCGCCCTGCACGCCCACGGCCTCGGCTCCGGCTCTCGCTCCGGCCCCGGCCCCGGCCCCGGCGCGACCGTCGGCGTCGCCGTCCGTCCCGGCCCGCGCGCGCTGGCCGTCATGCTCGCCGCCCACCGGCTGGGCCTGCGGATCGCCGTCCTCGACCCGACCGCCGGACCCGACGTGCTCGCCGCCCGGCTCGCACTGGCCCGCCCCGATCTCGTCCTCGCCGACGCCGCCGCCCAGGCCGTCGCCGGCTGGGCGGGGCCGCTGGCCCGCCGCGCCGACCTCGCACTCCCCCGGCTCACCGCCCTGGGGCCGGTCGCCACCCTCGGCTGCCGCCTGCCCGGCTGCGCACCCCGGCTGCGCCCCGCGGACACCGCCCCTCCCGCTGCCCCCTCCGAGGACGACGGCGACGGCCACGGCAGCGAGGACGCGGTGATCGTCTTCACCTCCGGCACCACCGCCCGACCGCGCGCCGTCGTCCACACCCGCGCCGGCCTCGCCGCCGGGCTGCGCACCGTCGCCGACCTGGTCGGCCCGCGCCCCGGCACGGTCGTGCTCGGCGGCACCTTCTTCGTCCTCGTCCCGGCACTCGCCGCCGGCGCCGCCGTCGTCCTGCCCGCCCGCCGCCCCGCCGCGCTCGGCCGCCAGCTCGCCCGGCTCTCCCCCGCCCACACCTACCTCACCCCGCCGCAGCTGCGCGCCGCCCTCGCCGCCGGGGCCCGCTTCACCGGCCGGGTCTGGACGGGCTCCGCCCCCGCCGACGCCGCCCTGCTGCGCCGGGTCAAGCGGTCCGGCGCCGACGAAGCATGGAGCGTCTACGCGCTCACCGAACTGTTCCCCGCCGCCGCGGTCGAGGAGGCGGACAAGAGCGCCCACGAGGGGAACGGCGACCTCGTCGGCCACCCGCTGCCCGGCGTCCGGGCCCGCCTCGCCGAGGACGGCGAACTCCGGCTCACCGGGCCCGGCGCCCGCCACCGCTACCTCGGCGAGGAGCCCGACCCGTGGATCCGCACCGGCGACCACGCCCGCCTCACCCCGGACGGACGGATCGTCCTCGCCGGCCGCCTCAAGGACATGGTGCTGCGCCACGCCGAGAACATCTACCCGGGCCTCTACGAGCCCGCACTGCACGTGCCCGGCGTCGAACTGGCCGTGCTGGTCGGTGTTCCCGACGGGCACGGGGACGAACGGCTGGTCGCCCTCGTCCAGCCCGCGCCCGGCACCGACCCGCGGCACCTGCGCAGCGCCCTGCGCGGGCCGCTCGACCGCATGGGCTCCGCCCGCCCCGACGCCGTCCTGTTCGGCACCGTCCCGCTCACCGGCCGCTCCCGCAAACCCGACCGGGCCGCGGCATCCGCCCACTGCGCACAGGAGTTGGCCCGATGAACCCGTCCGACCGCACGACCGTCACCACGACGCCCACCGCCACGCCCGCCGGGACCATCACCGCCACGGACCTCGCGTCCCTCGCCGCCGCCTCCCGCCGGGCCCGGCGCCGCGACCGACGCGTCTACCTGTACAGCCACCCCGCGCTCTTCGCGCTGCTCTGCGCCACCCGCCGCCGCCCGGTCCTGCGGCTCGGCCGCACCCTGCTGGTGCACAGCGCCGACGCCTACCACGAGGCCCTCACCCGCGTCCCGCTGCACCGCACCGCGCCCGGCACCACCGGCGGCGCGGCGGCCCGGCTCACCGACGGCGGCGCGCTGTTCGACCAGGACGGCGGCGACCACCGCACCGCCCGCCGTACGCTGGCCGCCGGCGTCGACACCACCGCCCGCGCCCGGATCCGCCCGCTCTGGCAGGCCGTCCTCGCCGAGCGCGTCCCCGACCTGGCCACCGGGCACCTCGAACTCGTGGACCTCGCGAGGGAACTGGCCGGAACCACCGCCGCCGCCCTCACCGGTGCGACCGTCCCGGCACGTCGACTCGCCGACGCCGCAGCCGAGGCGGCCGCCGCTGCCGCCCGCGACCACCTGCCCGGACCGCGCCCGGGCCGTGCCCGCGCCGCGGCCGAGGCGGCCGACGCCGCGGCCCGCCTGAGCGCCCTGCTGCCCGATCCGCGTGACGCCATGGTCGCCGTCGCCGCCGTCAACACCACCCTCGCGGCCGTCCCCCGCGCCGTCGCCTGGTGCGCCGACGCCGGCCTGTGGGCGGCCGTCGACGGGGCCGACGCGCCCCGTCTCGCCGCCGAACTGCTGCGCCTCACCGCGCCCTCCCCGCTGCTGCCAAGGGCGGCCGCCGCCGACGCCACCCTCGCCGGGCACCGGGTGCGCCGCGGCGACCGGCTGATCCTGGTCGCCCGGCACGCCGCCCACGCCCACCACCGCACTCCGAGCCCGGACCCGGCCGCCACCCAGGCCGTCTTCGGCACCGGCCCCCACGCCTGCCCCGGTGCGGGCCTGGCCCGCGCCCAACTCGCCGACGTGCTCCTCGCGCTGGCCCCCCACCGCCCGGTCGTCACCCGCGCCCGCGTCGACCGCCGCTGCGCCCTGCCCGGCTACGCCGAACTCACGCTCCGCCGAGGACGGTCCTGATGCGCATCGCCGTCACCGGCGCCTCCGGCTTCTGCGGCGCCCACCTCGCCCGCACCGCCGCCGCCCTGGGCCTGGACGTCACCTGCCACGGCCGCCGCCCCGGCCCGGTCGGCCGCCACCTCGGCTGGGACGCCGCCGCCCACGACCCCGACTTCACCGGCGCCGACCTCGTCGTCCACTGCGCCGCCGCCGTCGCCGACCTGCCCCCGGGCCACCCGGCCGAGGCCCACCAGCGCACCGTCAACGTCACCGGCACCGAGCGCGTCCTGCGCGCCGCCGCCGGCCGCCCCCTCGTCCACGTCAGCAGCGCCAGCGTCTACGACCCCCGCACCACCGCCGCCGTCCTCACCGAGGACCACCCCACCACCGCCGGCCACCTCAACGCCTACGGCCGCACCAAGGCCGCCGCCGAACGGCTCGCCCTCGCGGCCGGTGCCGTCGTCCTGCGCCCCCGCGCCGTCTACGGCCCCGGAGACCCGCACCTCCTTCCGCAGCTGCTCGGCCGGGCCCGGTACGGCCTGCTGCCGCTGCCCGGCCGGGACCTCCCGCTCAGTCTGACCGCCGTCGCCAACCTCACCGACGCCTGCCTGTCCGCCCTCGGCCTCACCGGCGCCGCGCCCTGGCCGCCCGGCGCCTACAACATCGCGGACGCCGCCCCGTACCGGCGTGACGACGCGCTGCGGCACATCCTCACCGTCCACCGCCGCCCCGCGCGGATCGCCCACCTCCCCGCGTCGCTCGTCCGCCTCGCCGCCCGCACCGCGGTGGTCCCCGGCCTCACCCCGTACGCCGTCGACCTCCTCACCCGCGGTGTCGTCCTCGACCTCACCCGCGCCCGCGCCCAGGGCTGGCACCCCACCCACGACTTGCGCGACTACCGCCCCTGACACCGGCCCGGGCGGGCGGGGGATGCCTGGAGAATCCCAGGAGGATGCTTGACAAACTCAACCTTTCATCCCTAGGGTCGCCATTGCTTCAGGCAGTGAAAAATTTCTACCCGCAAGCACTGGCTCCCCACCTCAAGACCGCGAGACCCCTCATGACTGACGCCATCCCCACCGTGGTCGCCCGCCTGCGGGCCGAATTCTCCACCGGCCGGACCAGGCCGCTCACCTGGCGCCTCGACCGGCTGGCCGCCCTGCGCGCCCTGCTCACCGAACAGGCCGAGGTGTTCCAGCAGGCCCTGCACACCGACCTCGGCAAGAGCGCCGCCGAGGCGTACCGGACCGAGATCGGCTTCACGCTCAACGAACTCGACCACACCGTCGCCCACCTGGCCGAGTGGCTGGACCCGAAGCCGGCCGCCGTGCCGGAGGTCTTCCGCCCCGCCGAGGCCCGGGTCGTCCGCGACCCCCTGGGCGTGGTGCTGATCATCGCCCCCTGGAACTACCCGCTCCAGCTCGCCCTGGCCCCGCTCGTCGGCGCCCTGGCCGCCGGGAACACCGCCGTCCTCAAGCCCAGCGAGCTCGCCCCCGCGACCTCCGCGGCCATCGCCGAACTGCTGCCGCGCTACCTCGGCGAGGAGACCGTCGCGGTCGTCGAAGGCGCCGTCCCGGAGACCACCGCCCTGCTGGAGCAGCGCTTCGACCACATCTTCTACACCGGCAACGGCGCCGTCGGACGGATCGTCATGACCGCCGCCGCCAAGCACCTCACCCCGGTCACCCTGGAACTCGGCGGCAAGAGCCCGGTCGTGGTCGACCCCGGCACCGACCTCGCCGTCACCGCCCGCCGGATCGCCCGCGGCAAGTTCCTCAACGCCGGACAGACCTGCGTCGCCCCCGACTACGTCCTCGCCGTCGGCGACACCGCGGCCGGCCTGGAACGCGAACTGGCCGACGCCGTAACGGAACTGTTCGGCGAGGACCCGGCCACGAGCACGGAGTACGGGCGCATCGTCAACGAGCGCCACTTCGACCGGCTCACCGCGCTGCTCGACGACGGGCGCACCGTCACCGGCGGCGGACACGACCGCGCCACGCGCTACCTCGCCCCGACCGTCCTCGCCGACGTGCCCGCGACCGCCCCCGTGATGCGAGCCGAGATCTTCGGCCCGATCCTGCCCGTCCTCACCGTCCCCGACCTCGACGCGGCGATCGCCTTCATCAACGAGCGCGACAAGCCGCTCGCCCTCTACGCCTTCACCGAATCCGCGGACACCAAGCGGCGGCTGACCGAGGAGACCTCCTCCGGCGCGCTCACCTTCGGACTCCCGGTCTCGCACCTGGCAATGCCCGACCTGCCCTTCGGCGGCGTCGGCGAGAGCGGCATGGGTCGCTACCACGGCGAGTACTCGATCGACACGTTCAGCCACACCAAGGCCGTCGTCGACAAGCCCCTCGGCTGATCCCGGCCCCGCCCGCCCCCTCCACCCTCACCCTCGCCGCCGGACCGCTGGTCCCGCCGGCCCCCGAATCCCTCCGGAGCAACCGTCCATGACCCCGAACGAGCACGTCGACGCCGTGGCCGCCGAGACCCACCGGTTCGCCACCGCCGTACGCTCCGCCGACCCGGCCACCCCCGTCCCCACCTGCCCCGACTGGACCCTCGCCGACCTCCTCCGCCACGCCGGCAGCGTCCAGCGCTGGTTCACCGTCCTGCTGCGGCAACGCATCCAGGCACCGCCCACCAGCCGGGACGTCGACCTCAAGCTCCCCGAACGGGCCGAGGACTACCCGGCGTGGCTCACCGAGGCCGGCGCGGAAGCGGCCGCGACGTTCGCGGAGACCGACCTCGACGCCCCCATGTGGGCCTGGGGCGCCGACCAGCACGCCCGCTTCTGGGTACGCCGGATGCTCTTCGAGACCCTCGTCCACCGCGTCGACGCCGAACTCGCCCTGGGGCTCAAGCCCGAGATCGACCCGGACCTCGCCGCGGACGGCGTGGCCGAATTCCTCACCAACCTGCCGCACGCCACCCTCTTCGCCCCGCACACGGCCAAACTCCGCGCCGCCGACCGCACCCTCCGCTTCAGCCGCACCGACGGCGACGGCGACTGGCTGATCCACCTGCGGCCCGACGGCTTCGGCCCGGCCACCGCCGACACGACCGCCACCGCTGCCGACGCCACGGTCTCGGCCACCGCCGCCGACCTCCTGCTCCTCCTCTACGGCCGCACCGACCGCTCGGCACCCGGGATCACCGCCTCCGGGGACGAAGAACTGCTGGACCTCTGGTTCACCAACTCCGCCTTCTAGGGCAGCACCTGAGCACCTGAACCCCCAGCACGACGGCCCGCGCCGACGCCCCGGCGCGGGCCGTCGGGGCAGGCAGCAGGCGACAGGCGACAGGCGACAATCGGCCGGTCGCACCGGGATCCCGCCGAACTCAGCGGCGCGCAGGCGGATGGCCTGCGGGTCGGTCAGTGCTCCCGCCGGCCGGGGTCGGGCAGCCGGATCCACGTGTCCGCAGGCCCGGTGACGGCGCGGGCACTGGTGAGTCGCAGGCCGGCGAAGGCGCAGGCATGGGCGACGGCGTGATGGTGGTAGAGGTAGCCGGCCAGCACCTCCTCGGGGGTGTCGCCCTGCCGGGGGCCACCACCGGGGTGGAGGTCCCATCCTTCGACGGCGCCGTCGCGGAGGATGCTGCCCTGGTTGCCACTCTTGGGGTTGGAGTAGAGGCCGTAGCCTACGGTGCCGGCGGTCAGACGGGTCATCGCATCGAGAGCGGACGGGGCGTAACCCCAGGGCTGGGTGACGACGCATCCGCCGGGAACGGTCGTGACGCCGGCGACGAGCAGCCTCTCGTCCCTGCCGTACTCGTACGGGTAGTCGAGGAAGCGCACCATGAACTCCTCGTCCGCGGGCGTCGCGTCCAGGCGGCGGATCGCCTCGGCGGCGTCGATGCCGGCAATGCAGGCGAGGCCGGTGCCCTCGTAGTGGAAGCGCCCCAGGGCCTGGAGGAGTTGCCGGCCGCGCTGGACGGCGGCCCGCTCGGCGGCCGTCAGGCCGGGTTCCCCGTCCGGGACGGGGAACAGGTCGGGGGTAGGGCCGGCCAGCGCGAGGCGGCCCGGCGACCAGCCGCCGAGCAGTGGCCGCCAGGGATCGGCACCCGCGGCCACGAGGGCCCGGGCATTGTCCGGCCGGTTGTCCATGACGGCCTCCCACAGTGCGGTCGTCCCGTCCTCCAGCGCGTCCACGTCCGAGACCCGGCCCGCAAGTTCGGCCACCACCTCAGGGGATCCGCTCCCTGCCGCCCGGTGCAGCGGGCGTCCCAAGCCCCACGCATCCGGGTCGGCGCCCGCGTCGAGCCGCTCGCGGATCTCGCCGTGGTCCCGCCAGCTCTCCCGGCTCACACCGGCCCAGCCCGTCATCGTGCCCTCCGTCCTCCGCGCGCCGGCGCGGGCGTCAGTCCCTTCGTAGACGATCGCACGGGGGTCGGACAACCCGGTTCGGTCAGCCCTCGTCGACGAACTCGTGCGTGTGGCGGCGGTAGGGCCCCGAGACGGTGGCGAGGCGGTCCGGCGGCCAGAGGTCGGACCGCTCGCCGAGAATCAACTCGCCGTCCCGGCGCACCATCCAGACGTCCTCCTGGTCGAGGTGCAGAACCGCGTCGCCGGGCACCTGCGCGAGGAGGGCGTCGGACAGCCGGATCATGTCGTCCTGCTGGCCGGAGACGTCGGTGTCCTTCCCGAGCCGAAAGGCGATCGAGACGGTCGGGGTGAAGACGCGGCCGCCGATCCGGGGGTCTCCCCAGCGGGTGGGCTTGAGCGGGGTCACCCGGATCCAGGTGCCGTGCGCGGTGAGCGCGCCGCCCGCGAGCAGCGTGTCGACGGTCGCGGGGGCGGTCGCGGGGCCGGTCGCGGGGCCGGCGAAGAGCCGCATCGGTCGGGCGACGTCGGCGAGCCTCCGGGCGACCCGGACCGGGGCCCACGGGGTCACCAGCTCAAGGCTGTAGGAAATCGCCATGGAATCCGTCCTTCTCCTCCTCCACGGGTGGCGGAGGAGCATGGGCGCCGCGAGGCCGGGCGGCACCGGTGGTGCCGGTGGTGTCGGTGGTGCCGGTGGTGCCGACCGGCAGGGCCTGCTGATAGAGCGCCACCAGCACGCCGTGCAGGGGTTGGTCCTCCGCGTCCTCCTCGGCCTCGTCGACCAGTTCGGTGAGGGCCTCGCCGAGTACGGCTGGGCCGGAAGGCCCATGGCCTACCGGTCCCTCGCCTCAGCAGTCCGCTCCGTTCCGCCCGGCTCGGCCGAGGCGTCGGACTCGCGCGTGCCGTTCAGGCGGATGCCTCGTGCCGAGGCCCACATCACCAGGGCGCTGCCGCACACCACGCCACAGTCGGCGAGGTTGAAGACCGGCCAGTGCGGCAGTTGGATCCAGTCCACGACGCGCCCCTGCCACGGGGACGGGGCCCGGAACAACCGGTCGACGAGATTTCCGGCTGCCCCGGCGATGACCAGCCCGAAGGAGACCGCCCAGACGGGGGTGCGGATCCGGCGCGACACCACCAGCATGACGGCGACGACCACGATCTTCACCGTGGTGAAGAGCCATGCCTCCCCCTCGCCGATGGAGAATGCTCCACCCGAGTTGAAGACCAGCGTGAATTTCAGAAGCCCACCGAGGGCCTCTGTCGGATCGCTCCCCGAGAAATGTGTCAGCGCTATCTGTTTGGTGACGAAGTCCGCCGCCAGCAGCACGAGTGCTACGGCTGCCATGGTTCCCGACCGTCGAGGCATGTCACCGGGCGAGGAAGCTCCTCGCGCAACCCATAGGCGTAGTAAGCCAGTCATGGCCGCAGTGTAGATGACGGCGGCTGGCGCCCCGGCGGGCCCGAGTTCCGCCGGAGCGTCCGTCCCGTCGGACCCGCACGGGCGGTGTCGTGGTGTGCGCCGAGTGCTCCGGCAACGCGGCCGGCCCGCACCCCGTGGGG
>NZ_JBSHAP010000087.1:0-27682 GCF_053611565.1 Kitasatospora sp. NPDC054795 | reverse complement strand
GCGGGCGCGCTTCGGCCCCTCTCCCCGCCCGCCCCGGGCCCGCCCGGGGGGGGGTGTGTGTGGGCGCCCCCAGGCACCGCAATCCCCGCCCGCCCCCCCCCCGGGGGGGGGGGCCCCGGCCCGGGGCCAGGGGGTCGGTCAGGCTCCGGTGGTTGCCAGTCGGGCGTGGCGTCGGGCGGTCGCCTCGACCGGGTCGAGCACGGGTACGGCGGCCAGCAGGCCCTTGGTGTAGGCGTGCTGGGGCGAGTCGTACACGGCGTCGGCGTCGCCCTGCTCCACGATCCGTCCGGCCCGCATCACGGCGACCCGGTCGCTGACCTGCCGGACCACCGCGAGGTCGTGGGCGATGAAGACCAGCGCGAGGCCGAGGTCGCGCTGCAACTCGCCCAGCAGCTCGACCACTTGGGCCTGCGTGGTGACGTCCAGCGCGGAGACCGGTTCGTCGCAGACGATCAGTCGCGGCTGGGGCGCGAGCGCCCGGGCGATGCCGACCCGCTGCCGCTGGCCGCCGGAGAACTCGTGCGGATAGCGGTGGTACCAGTCCGGGTCGAGCCCCACGCGTTCGAGGAGTTCGCCGACCCGGGCGCGGATGCGGCGCTCGTCGCTCTCGCCGGCGATGCGCAGCGGGTCGGCGACGGACTCCCCGATGGAGCGGCGCGGGTTGAGCGAGGACACCGGGTCCTGGAAGACCATCTGCAGTTCCCGCCGGAGCGGGCGCAGTTCCTTCTCCCCGAGCGCGCCGATGTCGCGGCCGCGGTAGTGGAGCCGGCCGCCGGTCGGTTCCAGCAGCCGGACGAGCATCCGCCCGAGCGTGGTCTTTCCGGAGCCGGACTCGCCGACGATGCCCAGGGTCTCGCCGGCCCGCACGGTGAGCGAGACGCCGTCCACGGCGGTGACGGGAGCGGCGCGCCGGGTGAGGCCGCCCCGGGTGGCGAACTCCCGGCGCAGGTCGGTGGCTTCGAGCAGGACCTCTCCCCCGGCCGGCTCGGCCGGCTCGGCCGTCCCGACCGAAACGGTCGTCCCGGCCAGAGCAGTCGAGACGTCCGGAGCGCCGGGCGCGTCGACCCGGGGCACCGCCGACAGCAGCGCGCGGGTGTACGGCTCGCGCGGAGCTCCCAGCACCTCGGTGACCGGGCCGTGTTCCACCGCCCGGCCGTCCTTCATCACCAGCACCCGGTCGACGCTCCCGGCGACCACGCCCAGGTCGTGGGTGACCAGGACCAGCCCGGCCCCGGTCTCCGCGCGCAACTCGTGGAGCAGGTCGAGGATCTGGGCCTGGACGGTGACGTCCAGCGCGGTCGTCGGCTCGTCGGCGACCAGCAGCCGCGGCTCGCAGGCCAGGGCCATCGCGATCAGCACCCGCTGGCGCATGCCGCCGCTGAACTCGTGCGGGCGCGAGCGCGAGCGGCGGGCCGCGTCGGCGATGCCGACGCGGTCGAGCACCTCGACGGCCCGGGCCCGGGCGTCCCGGCGGGAGACGTCCCGGTGGACCCGGACGACCTCGGCGATCTGGTCGCCCACCGCGTAGTACGGGTCGAGCGCGGAGAGCGGGTCCTGGAACACCATGGCGGCCAGTCCGCCGCGCAGGCGCCGGAGTTCCGTGCCCTCGGCGGTGACGGCGTCCACGCCGGCGACCCGGACGGTGCCGCCGATCCGGGCTCCGGTCCCGCGGTGCAGGCCGAGCAGTCCGTAGGCGACGGTGCTCTTGCCGGAGCCGGACTCGCCGACGATGCCGAGTGCCTGTCCGGCCTCCAGGATGAAGCCCACGCCGTCGACGGCGCGCACATGGCCGTCGCCGACCGGGAAGTCGACGACCAGGTCCCGGACGTCGACCAGGGGTTCGGCACCCGGTGACTCAACACCCCGTGCCTCGGCACCCGGAGACTCGACACCCGGAGACTCGGGACTCGGAGCCTTGGCGACCAGGCGCTCGACGCCCAGCGGTTCGGCGCTCACGTCAGGACCACCCTTCGGTCGGACACCGCGTAGAGCACGTCCGCGATGACGTTGGCGAGGACCACGCAGAACCCGGTGACGAGGGTGAGGCCGACGACGGTCGGCAGGTCGATCAGGCCGACCGAGGTGACCAGCAGCTTGCCGAGCCCCGGGAGGCCGAAGAGCGACTCGGTCAGCACGGCGGACCCGAACATCGTCCCGAGGTCGATGGCGGTGAGCGCGATCACCGGCGTGAGCGCGCCACGCAGCGCGTGCCGGGTCACCAGGCGCCGCTCGCTGACGCCGTACGCCCGGAAAGTCCGGATGTGGTCGTCGGCGAGGGCCTCCAGCATGGACGAGCGGGTCAGCCGGGCGTACTTGGCGGACTCGATCAGGGCGAGCGAGACCCAGGGCAGCAGCAGGCCCCAGAACCACTGCTGGGGGTCCTCGGTGAGCGGTACGTAGCTGGGGAACGGCAGCCACTGGAGCTGGGCGCACAGGACGATGAGCAGCACCAGCCCGATGATGAACACCGGGATGGAGCTGCCGGCCAGGGTCAGGCCGGTCAGCAGGCGCTCGCTGAGCCGGCCCCGGCGCAGTGCGGAGACCAGCCCGGTGCCGACCCCGAGGATGAGCCAGAGCACCATCGCGCCGAGCGCGAGCGAGGCCGTGACCGGGAGCCGGGCGGTGATCATGTCGGTGACCTGCTCGCCGCTGCGGTAGGAGACGCCCAGGCAGGGCGCCGGGCAGTGCAGCAGGCCCGTGCCGGCGCTGAAGTCGCGGCCGGCGACGATGCCCTGGAGGAAGTGGGCGTACTGCAGGTGGACGGGGGCGTCGAGGCCGAGCCGTTCGCGCACCTGGGCAACCTGGGCGGGGCTGCACTTCTCGCCGCAGGCCAGCTGGGCGGGGTCGCCGGGGGCGATGTAGAAGACCGCGTAGACGATCAGGGAGAGGGCGAGCAGGACGCCGAGCATGCCGACGGCCTTGCGGAGCAGGAAGCGGGTCATGCGGTGGCCTCCTCGGCGCCGCTCGAAGAACCAGCGGTCGCCGCACCGGCGCCGCCCCGCGCCGTGCCGACCCGCAGCCGGGAGGCCGCGCGGGGGTCGAGCTCGGTGCGGACGGCGTCGCCGAGCACGGTGAAGGCGAGCACGGTGACGAACAGCAGCGCCGACGGCAGCAGCACGTACGTCGGGTCCGCGCGGAACCAGGTGGTCGCGCCGGAGAGCATCTGGCCCCAGGAGGAGGTCGGCGGCTTGACGCCCACGCCGAGGAAGGAGAGCCCGGCCTCGGCGATCACGTTGGACGGGAGCAGCACCACCGCGTAGGTGATGACCGGCGCCGCCAGGGAGGGCAGCAGTTCCCGGCGTGCGATGCGCCACCGGGTGGCGCCGGCGAGCCGGGCCGCGGCGACGTAGTCGAGCTGCCGGAGGCTGAGTGTCTGCGCCCGGACGATCCGCGAGGTGCCGGCCCAGCCCAGCAGCCCGATGACCAGGGTCAGCAGGAGCGGGCGGGGGAATCCGGAGGGCACGACCGCCATCAGCGAGATGGCGAAGACCAGCGAGGGCAACGCGAGCATCACCTCGGTGGTGTTGCCGATCAGCTGGTCGAGCAGCCGGTTGCCGAGGCCGGCGGTGAGGCCGAGCAGGACGCCGATCGCGACCTGGACGAGGGTGGCGCCGACGGCGACGAGCAGCGAGATCCGGGCGCCGTGGACGAGCCGGGCGAACACGTCGCGCCCGGTGCCGGGTTCGACGCCCAGCCAGTGCTCGGCGCTGACGCCGCCGAAGGAGCCGGTGGGCACCCCGCCGGCCGCCGAGTCGAGCAGGTCGTTGTGGTAGCTGGTGGGGTCCTGGCCTTCGAGCGCGCTGAGCAGCGGTGCCGCCGCCGCGACGAGGGCGAGCAGGACGATGACGAGGCCGGCGGCGAGGGCGGCGCGCCGCGCGAGCAGCCGCCGCCACACCTGCCGTCCCCCGGCGGCCGGGGAGGCCGCGCGGGCCTCCCCGGCGCTGGGTTCCTGTGGAGCCATGGTTGTCTGACCGATCCGTCCGTTCCCGACCGCTACTTGACCGCGACCTGGGAGATGTCGAGCACGCCGGTCCAGTCGCTGATGACGATGTTGCGGACATCCTTGCCGGACAGCCGCTTGTAGACGGGGTGGAACAGCGGGACGGTGAGCGCCTGGTCACCGATGCGCTGGTCCAGGGCGCCCCAGCGCTTGGCGGCCTCGGCGTGGTCGGTGATCTTGTTGATCTGGTCGATCTCGTCGTTCACCGACGGGTCGTCCAGCTGTGCGGAGTTGAAGTTGTAGCCGTCGGTGACGATCTGTCGGCCGTCGAAGACGGGCGCGAGGAACGGGCCGCCGGAGGGCCAGTCGGCGCCCCATCCGGAGAGGAAGAGGCCGGGCTCGGTGTCGACGGTGTGGATCGTCTTGGAGTACCTGGTGGAGTCCAGGGCCTCCAGCTGGACGGTGATCCCGGCGGCCTTCAGGCCGTCCTGGACGGCGGTGGCCAGGTCCGGGCCGTAGCCCTTGCCGACGGCGCTGGAGTGGGTGAGCGTGATGGTCAGGCCGTCCGGGTAACCGGCGTCCTTCAGCAGCTCCTTGGCCTTCTCCGCATTTCCGGTGGCACCGGCCGGGAACGGGTCGTAGGGGGTGTACCCGAAGGTCTCCTGGGTGGGCAGGTAGGTGGTGGCGGCCTCGGCGAGCGAGGAGCCGCCGGCGGCGTTGACGACCGAGGTGCGGTTGATCGCGTAGGCGACGGCCTGCCGGACCTTGGGGTTGTCGAAGGGCTTGACCTTGGGGTTGAACGCCAGGTAGTTGACGTAGCCGAAGTGGCCGGTGCCGACGCGTGCGGCGAGGGCCTTGTCGTCCTTCACCTGGGCGAGTTCGGAGGGGCCGAGGTTGGTGTCGGTGGTGACGGCGGCCGCGTCGGCGCCGGTGCCGGCGGAGAGCCGCTGGTTGATCACCGCCGGGTCGAGACCGGACTGCACGTCGACGGTGTCGGGGTACGCCTTGCGCTGGTCGTCCGTCGCCGCCGACCAGTTGGGGTTGCGCTTGAGGACGAGGTGCGCGCCGTCGTTCTCGTTCTTGACGACCTGGTAGGGGCCGGAGGAGACGGGGTGGTCCTGGTACTTCGTCCCGGTGTCCTTGGCCTTCGGGACGGGTGCGAACTGCGTCTGGGTGGCCAGGTACGGGAAGTCGCCCTCGGGCTTGTTGAGGCGGAAGACGATGGTCTTCTCGTCCGGCGTCTCGATGGCGTCCAGGGTGCGGCCGTCCTTGTAGGGGCCCTGGTAGTCGGCGGCGCCGACCAGCCAGTCCCTCAGGAACGGTGCGCCGCCGGAGAGTTCGGGGGCGAATGACCTTTCGATGCCGTACTTGATATCGGCGGTGGTGATCGGCGAGCCGTCCTCGAACTTCAGGCCGTCCTTGAGGTGGTACGTCCAGACGGTGGCGCCCTCGGAGGGGGTGCCGGTGTCGGTGGCGAGGTCCGGGACCACCTTGGTGCCGGCCGCGCCGTCGGCCCGGTTGCGGGTGGTGAGGGTGCGGAAGACGAGCGAGGGGACGTTGCCGCCGCCGGACGTGTAGAGCCGTGCGGGGTCGAACTGGTCCTGCGGGTTCTGGTTGAGGACGGTGAGGGTGCCGCCCTGCTGCGGCGCGGCGTCCTTGCCGGTGCCACCACCGCCGTCGGCCTTCGGTCCGCACGCCGCCAGTCCGACGACGAGCGCGACGGTGACGGTCGCCGTGGCGAGGCGGCGAGGGGTGAAGGTGGTTCGAGACATCGGAAAGGGAGCCTTTCGCTACCGATGGTGCACGGAGGAAGGCGGGCGACAGTGAGGCTTCGGGAAGGGTGAGCGGCACCGCGCCCGCAGGGAGGGGCGACGCCCCGATGCGGCGATCACCGCAAAACGCGTCGGGGCAGGGCGGATTCAGCGACAGAGATTGTCGGAAACGCAGTGCGCGGCCACGCCGATCAGCGCCAGCTCAATGGCGGCGCACTCGATCGGGTGACGGTCAGACATGCCGAGAAGACTGTATGAAGTTAAGCGGAATGTCAAAACTCCACTTACGACCTGCCCACCAGGTGGACACCGAAATGGATACCCCGGACCCCCGGGGATTCCGGAGGATCCCCGGGCCCGTGCGGGGACAGGCCGGAGTCGCACCACGCCGCCGCCCGGCGGGCCCCGAACGCCTCGGCGATCGGAGCGATCAGAGCGGCGCGAGGATCATGAGGACCTCGTCGCGGGTGTCGTGGGGAGCGAGCCGGAGGACTTCGGGCCAGCGTCCGATCTCGCGCCAGCCGAGCCGCCCGTAGAAGTCCTCCAGGCCCTCGCCGCCGCGCGCCGCCAGGCGCAGCTGTTCCAGACCGAGCTCGTCGCGGGCGATCCTCCGGAGCTCGCGGACGAGGGCGGATCCGATTCCGCGGCCGCGGAAGTCCGGGTGGGTCTGGAGGTGGCGGACGGTGCCCCAGTGCCCGACGAGCCGGTAGGGGTCGCGGTCGAGGAGGACCCATCCGGCCAGGACGCCGTCCACCCGAGCGCAGGGAGCCTCCGCACGGGACCGGGCCGAGCGATGAACACCCGTCAGGCCCGTTTCCGCCGCACACGCCTGGGTGAATACGTCCCCATTCGGCGATATTGAAACTCTTTATCCGATTTTCAGACGGGATACTGCATCCGTACGGTCACCAAAGGTAGCGGCCCCCTTGCTGCGTGCACAGGCTCTGCCCCGTCACCATCACCGTCCGGCGCACCGTCAGACACCGGACCGTCCGATCGAAGGGAATCGTCATGAGGCGCTGTCCACCCACCAACGGACGCGAGCGAAGACGCCATGGACCGGTCGGGCTCCGCGGCCGCCTCACCCGGACCGCGCTGCCCCTCCTCCTCGCGTTCGCGGCGGCGTCCGCCTCCTTCGCCGCGCCCGCAGCGGCACAGACCACCCATCGCACCGCGCACGCCACGACCGCCGACGGCCCGGTCGGTGACACCCCGGCCGGCAGCGGCCAGAGCCGGCGCAGCGGCCGTCAGCAGCCCGTCACCCTCGCGAAGACCGGCACCGACCTCGCCACCGGCAGCACCACCCGGACCGCCCACGGCGACACCGTCCGCTGGGTGGTCTCCGCCACCAACCCGGACGGCGCACCGGTCAGCACCACGGTCACCGACAAGATCCAGGGCGGCCCGGGCAGCACACCTCAGACCCAGTCCTACGTGCCCGGTTCGCTCCAGGTACCCCCCGGCTTCAACAAGCAGTGGTCCACCGACGGCGGTGCGACCTTCTCCGGCACCGACCAGGGCGCCGCCACCAACGCCGTCCAGGCGACCAACCCGATGCTCGCCTCCCCGGCGACCGGTCAGGTGGTCCAGATCCCGCCGCCGTTCACCCCGATCAACACCGCCACCGGCGGCGACGGCTTCACCCCCATCCTCTACACCGCCACGATCAACGGCGTCCCCACGCCCGAGATCTGGAACATCTACCACCACGGGTTCTCCAACACGGCCAGTGTGGTCTGCACCGACCAGCTCACCAACGGCCCCTGTCCGACGCCGAGCGGGGCCCCCGCCACCTGGCCCCAGGCACTGAACTCCTCCGTGGCCGGAGCGACCACCGGTGACCTCGGCAGCACCCGCACCCCGACCTACGTCCTGCTCGGCTCCAAGCTCTACTACGCCGCGATCAGCCGGACCACCCTCGGGGTGATCGGCGTCGGCTGCATCGACCTCCAGGCCCAGTCCAGCTGCGGCTTCACCGCCCTCCAGACCGGCACCGGGCTGGTCGTGGGCGGTGTCGTCCAGGCACCGAACCAGCTGATCCACGCCGTCTCCGGCACCGGCGAGATCCTCTGCTACGACCCCGTCGCCAACGCCTCCTGCGGGACCTTCGGCATCGGCCTGCCGCCCAACGAGGGACAGGTCGCCTTCAGCGGCGACTACGCCGGCATCATGCGGGTCATCGACGGCAAGATCTACGTCACCGACAACACCCCGGCCCCGCTGCCGACGGTGATGTCCTGCTTCGACCCGTCGACGAACGCCGCCTGCACCGGCTGGGCCACCCCCAAAACCGTGGTCACCCCGGTCGGCGGCGCCCCCGCCCGGGCCGACAACGTCTTCGAGATGTACGACCCGGCGGGCACCGTCACCGGCGTCTGCACGGCGGTCGGCGGCGTCTACCAGGAGGTCAACCCGCCGGTCGGCACCGTCGTCTGCTTCGACCTGACGGGCAACCCCGTCGCCGCACCCCCAGGACTCCAGACCCTGCTCAGCACCAACGTCGCCCCCGGCGAGGCCAACTTCCAGGTGCCGCTGACCATCACCGCCCCCAACGGACACCTGGAGACCGAGTTCCCGCTCTGGATCTACCAGGGCACCACACCGACCCTCAACAGCACCGAGTACTGCTACGACTGGAACACCCAGGCCCCCTGCACCCAGTACGGCACCAACGGCGTCGTCAACGGCCCGCCCAACGTCAACGGCGGCAACACCAGCCCGTACGGCTTCGCCTACGACGGCCAGTGCAAGTACAGCCTCGGCGACACCGGCTACCTGTTCTCGATCGACCCGGTCACCGGAGCCTCGCCCTGCCTGAAGACCAAGGCCCAGGGCACCATCAACCCCTCCGCGTACTACTGCGACGGAGCCACCGGGCACATCAGGTCCTACGGAACGGTCAGCCTCCTCGGAATCGACCCCACGACCGTCGACTTCGCCCACTCCTCGGTGACCGTGCTCGCAGCCGACGGAACGACCATCGGCACCTTCCCGTTCGACCCCGCCACCGGAACGGCGGACATCTCGTCCGTCCCGACCGGCGACTCGCCGATCCAGGTGATCGCCAACCTCACCCTGATCAACGGATCGTCCTTCACCCCCGACAACCACCCGCGGATGCAGGTGACCTTCGTCGGCGACGCACCGCAGATCTGCTTCGAGACCACGGTCGCGACCGACTGCTCCGTCACCGCCGTCTCCAACCAGGCGTCCGCCGTCACCAACGGCCAGCCGCCCGTCACCTCCAACACCGTCACCCTCCAGGTGACCCCCGGCGCCCAGTGCACGCCGATGCTGACGATCGACAAGGAGGTCTGCACCTCCACCAACCCGGCCGACTGCGGCCAGAACGGTCCTGGCCCGTGGGCCAAAACCGCCAGCGTCGCACAGGGTGCCACCGCCTACTGGCGCATCACCGTCACCAACACCGGCACCGTCAACATCACCGGAATCACCCTCACCGACCCCGTCACACCCTCCTGCGCCACCACCGCCGGCAGCTTCGACCTCGCGGCCGGCGCCACCCAGCACTTCTCCTGCAACCTCCCCGGCATCACCCGGACCACCACCAACGCCGTCACCGCCACCTTCCCCGGCCCCGGCGGCACCCCCGTCACCACGCCCCCCTCCGAAGCCACGGTGAGCGTCAGCGGCACCGGCGTCCCGTCGCTGAGCGTCGACAAAGAGGTCTGCCAGTCCGACAACGCCGCCGACTGCGGCGCGGGCGGCGCCGGGCCGTGGGGCAAGGAGGCGACCCTGCACAAGGGGAACGCACCCGAGGAACTCTGCGCCCCGGACAAGTGCCAGGCCTTCTGGCGGATCACGGTCACCAACACCGGCACCGTGGACCTGACCGGCATCACCCTGAACGACTCCCAGGAGCCGGCCTGCGTGGTGGCGGCCGGCACGTTCGACCTGGCGGCAGGGCAGACCAGGACGTTCTACTGCCACAGCCTGATCAGCGAGGACACCGTCAACACGGTCACCGCCTCCTACATCCCGCCGGGCTCCCCGGCGGGGACCGCACCGGTGACCACTCCACCGTCCTCCGCCCTCGCCCGCTGCGAACCACCGTGCGAGAAGGACAAGTGCCACCACCCCAAGCCCGGCCACGGGTCGCACGACGGCAAGCCCTGGACCGGCAACCCGTACCTCCAGCCCGACATCGGGGCCTGGCCGTCCACCCTCCCCTACCTCACCACCGATCCGTCGATGACCGACCTCGATTGGCTGCTGCCCATCCTGGTCGAGGCGGGCGGGGCAATGCGCTGACCCCGAACCGGCCCTGACGGGCCGAAGGGCGGTGGGCGGGTACGTTTCTCTTCCCCGGCCACCGCGTGAACCGGGACCTCCCGCGCCCGCCGCCCGGGGACCCGAAGCCCGCACCACCGAGAGGAACGAGCACCCCTGTGGGATCCGCCTTCTACGTCAGCCCCGACCGCGCTCAGGCCGGACCATGGGCCTTCACCGGCGAGCAGGTGGAGGACTGCGTCCGGCGGCACTGGCCGCACGCCGCGATGAGCCGCGCGTTCGAGAACTTCCTGGAGATCGACGCGGAGATCCAACCCGGCCGCCTGGCGGAACTGTCGTTCAACCTGCGGCAAGGCACGTTCTCCTTCGAGGACCGGGAGCCGCACTCCGGACCCCTGACCGTCATCCACACGGTGCTGCACACCCTCGCGCCCGAGGTCCCCGTCGTCCGGTGGATCGACTACGACACGGATCTCCGGCCCCTCGACCTGGCCGGAGGCCTCGAAGCGTTCATCGACAGCTTCCCGGCACGGCCGTAGTACGGGCGCGCGGTTCGGCCGGCGCTGCCGACCGCTGTCGGTGGTCTGTCGATGGGGCGCAGGTTCTCCGCCTGTGACCGGTGCGGTGAGCCGGGGCTCCGATGTCGGCGGCGAGCACTATTGTCCGTGCTCGCCGTCGACGGAAGAACCAGGAGAACCATGAACGCCCAGGTGGACTGGTCGTCAGTCCGGGAACGCGTCATGGCGGTGGAGGAGGCCGAGCGTCGGACCCGTGGCCTCGGACCGTCCCGGTACCCGGTGTTCGAACCCGCCCTGACCCCCGCCGACGTCGCCGAGGTCGAGACCCAGTTCGGCGTCGCACTCCCCGACGAGTACCGCACATTCCTGGTGGAGGTCGGGGCCGGCGGTCCCGGACCGGCGCTCCACCTCACCTCGCTGCGCCGGATCGACGGGACATGGGGATGGGTCCGGGACGACGACGAAGACCAACCCTGGCTGCTGGACCCCAGCGGGCCGTTCGTCGAGACGGAGGGCTGGGCCGACCGGCAGACCGCGACCCTTCGCGCCGCCGGGTATGGACCCGCCGCCCGGGACGGGGACACCAACCGCCTGGACGACTACCGCGAGGTCTTCGGCGACGCCGGCGACGAGATCTGGCACGTGGAACGCGGCCGGGGCGCGATCCACATCAGCGACAACGGGTGCGGGATGACCGGCTGGCTCGTCGTCGTCGGCCCTCACCGCGGGGAGCTCCGCGACCGGGACTGTGCGGTCGACCCGCCCTTCGAGCCGTGCGTCGACGCGCGGGGGAACCGCCACACCTTCGCCACCTGGTACCTCGACTGGCTGGAGCGACGCGAAGCGGCAACCCGGTGAACGGGCGCGGCGAGGCGGACACCGGGCGCGACGCGTCCGGATCGGGCGGCAATCCTCGTGCACCGCGCCGCCACATCCCGCCGCGACGGGCCGGACGCGGGCGCCCTCGGCCGGCCCACCACCCGAACGGAGCGCCCGAAAGCCCTGCCCTGGCCGGATCCCGATGGTCCCGCTCCGGCTTCTCCCCCGCCGGGGCGCGGGCACGACGGGCGGAGCGGACCGGGCAGACGGCGTGAAGGCCGGATGAAGGATCCGTCGGCAGTCGCCGGGGGCGTGGAGTTGCCCTCTTCACGGGGACGGGGACGAACCGTTCCCCGTCGCACCGCATCGCGGCCGGCGCGCCGGCCGGGCCCGGCAAGGTTTCAGGGGCGTACGCATGGGGCGAGAGCGGGCACCGCGGCGCCCCGGCGAGGTGCGGCCGGCGCCGACGACTGAGCTGGCGAGTGGGCCAGCGGGTGGGTTGACGGGTGAGCCGATGAGCGGCCCGGCCGGCGGTCCCGCGCCCGGGACCGCCCTCGACGTGATCCTCTACCACTACCAGCCCGTCAAGGCGCGCGCCCTGCGCGAGGCCGTCCTGCCGCTCGCGCGCCGGGCGACGGAGCAGGGGCTGCGCACCCACGTCGAACGGCACTGGCGGTTCGGGCCGCACCTGCGGCTGCGCCTGGAGGGGCCCGCCGAGCGGGTGGCCGCCGTGGCGGAGGAGTCCGCCCGGGCGCTGCGGACGTGGGCGGCCGCGCACCCGTCCGTCGCCGACCGCACGCGGGAACAGCCGCTCGCCGAGGCCGCCGTCGCCGGGCGGGCCGAGCTGATCGCCCCGCCGTACGGCCCGCTGGTGCCGGACAACACCGTCCGGGTGGCGCCCGTCGACCCGGCCGCGACGGCCGACCTGCACGCGCTGCTCGGGGCCGAACCCGCGGCGCTGCGCGACGAGTTGATGCGCGCCGGGCTGCCCGCGACCACCTCGGCCTGCACGTTCCTCGGGGAGCACGGCGACACCGCGCAGGCCCGGGTGCGGCTGGTGCTCACGGCGCTGGCGGCGCACGCGAGCACTCATCCGGACGGGCTGGTCGGCGGGCACTACTCCTTCCTCTCCCATCTGGAGGACTTCCTCGTCCACGAGGACCCGGACGGCCGGGTACGAGCGGCCTTCGACCAGCGCTGGGAGCGCGGCGGCCCCGCCGCCGCGGAGCTGGTCCGCCGGGTGGCGGCCGGGGACACCCGGGGCTGGGAGCAGGACTGGGTGCGCTGGTCGGCCACGGCCTGGGACCGGGCCGAGCGGCTGCTGGCGGCCGGGGCCGACCTCTCCGGCCGCGGCGAGGAGTACCGGGCCCGCGCCACCGCCCTCGGCGACCCGGCCACCGCCGAACGCTGGGACTTCGAACTGCGCACCCGCTACAGCGAGTTCCACCGGATGCTGACCCGTAGCGACCCCGACGGCACGCTGTTCGACCGCACCCACTACCTGATCTACCGGACCGGCACCAACGCCCTGTACCGGCTCTTCGCGATCTGCGACGTCCGGCCGGTGGAGCGCTACCTGGCCGCCCACCTCCTCGTGCGCAGCGTCCCCGAACTCACCGGACACCGGTGGCAGGACTACATCGCCGGGGTGATCGCCATGGTCGAGGGGCTGGCATGACGGCCCCTCGACCTCGCAGTCGCCGCCCGCGCCCCGCCGGAGCGCCGGCGCCGCGACCCCTGCCTCCGCACTCAGCGGTGGTCGACGATGATGAAGATGCCCCAGCCGATCGCGGCGAGGACCACCGCGAAGCACACCGCGGCAACGGTCCAGCCGAGCGCCCCGGCGGCGCGGCGGGAGACCCCGGCCCCGTCGATCCCGACCGGTGGGTAGAGGGCTCGCACACCGACGGCGAACAGCGCGGGCAGGCCGGCGCCGGCGAGGAATCCGACCACGACGATCTTCCAGAGCGCGTCCAGATCGATCCAGGAGTTCACGGGGCCACCTCGTCGGCGGGCACGGGCTCCGGGTCGGGGATGACCGACCCGGTCCACGCGGCGTTGACGTTCTCCGGGGTGACCGCCGGGTGGCGGGACGCGACGAAGAAGGCGATCGAGGCCAGCACCAGAACGGCGAAGATGGTCACGACGCCCCCGGTGCCTCCGATCCCGTCGGCGACCCAGTAGGCCAGCGCCCCGACCAGTGCCGCCGCCGGGAGGGTGAGCACCCAGGCCACCACCATGCGGCGGGCGATGTTCCACCGTACGACCCCGCCCTTCTTGCCGACCCCCGACCCGAGGATCGACCCGGTGGCGACGTGGGTGGTGGAGAGCGAGTAGCCGAAGTCCGTGGAGGAGAGGATGACCGCGGCGGAGGCCGACTCGCTGGCCATCCCCTGCGGCGGTTCGATCTCCACCAGTCCCTTGCCCAGCGCCCTGATGACCCGCCAGCCGCCGATGTAGGTGCCCAGCGCGATGGCCGTGGCGCAGGAGGCGATCACCCAGTCCGGCGCCTTCGCCCCGGCGCTCAGGGTGCCGTTGGCGATCAGGGCCAGTGTGATGACGCCCATGGTCTTCTGCGCGTCGTTGGTGCCGTGGGCGAGCGAGACCATGCAGGCCGACCCGACCTGGCCGCTCCGGAAGCCCTGGGCGCGGGGGCCCTCGGAGACGTCGCGGGTGACGCGGTAGACGAGGTAGGTGCCGAGCGCGGCGACCGAGCCCGCGATGAACGGCGACAGGGCGGCCGGCACGATCACCTTGGCGACGAGGCCCTGCCACTTGACGGCCGAGGCCCCGGCGGCCGCCATGGTCGCCCCGACCACGCCGCCGATCAGCGCGTGCGAGGAACTCGACGGGATCCCGACGTACCAGGTCGTCAGGTTCCACAGGATGCTGCCCGTCAGGCCCGCCATGACCACGGTCAGCGTCACGTCCTGGCTCTGCACCAGACCGCTGGCGATCGTCGCGGCGACCGCCGTCGACAGGAAGGCGCCCACCAGGTTCAGCACCGCCGAGACGCCGACCGCGACACGCGGCGGGAGGGCGCCGGTGACGATCGAGGTCGCCATGGCGTTGCCGGTGTCGTGAAACCCGTTGGTGAAGTCGAAACCGAGCGCGGTGACCACCACCAGCGCCAGAACCACGTCATTGCCGGTCACACGTCCGAACCTAACCCGCCGACCGCCGCCGCCCCGGTTCCCCGCCACCCGTACGGGGCCGGCCGGTGGAGGACACCATCCGATCGGACCAGCACGCCGTGGAGCCCGGAGCGGAGCGCCCAGGACAGAACCACTACCCGGTCAATAATTGGATGTCGCCGACCGCTTTGGGGCTGATAGCGTCCCGGACGTGGCAAAGCTGAACCAGATCATCGCCGTTGAAAAGGGCGTCAAGTCCAAGTCCTTCCAGGAGCTGACGCAGGCCCACCAGGACCTCCAGAAGCCCGCACTGCTGGCCGGGATCTCCCGCGTCTACCAGCCCAAGGACGAGGAGGGCGAGCAGCTGCCGCCGGAGTCGACCCGGGTGCAGCTGAAGGCCGAGGACATCCTGCGGTCCACCGCGCAGACCCTCACCCGGCTCTTCGACGTGACGGCCACCAAGGACTGGGCCAACATCGGGGCCAGTGCCGATGTGGTGGTCGACGGCCAGGTGCTCCTCCCCCGGGTGCCGGTGCCGTACCTGCTCTTCCTGGAGAAGCAGCTCACCGACCTGTTCACCTTCGTGAAGAAGCTCCCGGTGCTGGACGCCTCCGAGTCCTGGAACCTCGACCCGTCCACCGACGCCTGGAAGACCGAGCCGGTGCGCACCATCCGGACCAAGAAGGTGCCGCGCAACCACGTCAAGGCCGAGGCCACCGAGAAGCACCCGGCCCAGGTCGAGGTCTACTACGAGGACATCGCGGTCGGCTACTGGACCACGGTCAAGTTCTCCGGCGCGCTGCCGGCCCGGCGGGTGAACGAGCTCGCCGAGCGGGTGGAGAAGCTCCAGCAGGCGGTCAAGTTCGCCCGCGAGGAGGCCAACGCGGTCGAGGTCACCGACCAGCGGGTCGGCGACGCCGTCTTCGGCTACCTCTTCCGGTAGCCCCATGATCGCCCGCCCGGGGAGCCGGGCGGGTGCACCGAGCGCGTCGAACACCCTGTCCGGGAGACCGGGCGGGTGCGCTGCACGGTGCGAAAAGCTGACACTGACGTTGAAGCTGACCAGGGTCACAGTGGAGGTTCGAGTCCTCCCCCCGGCACCACCGGCCGGGGTAGCCCAAGCAGGCAGAGGCAGACCCCGTGAATCTCAGACTCTCGCTCCAGTCTCAGCATTCGCCGCCGAACACCGGATCGACCGGGTGCGGACGAATATCGACGAATGCAGGTTCAAGTCCTGTCTGTGCCGCTCCGTGGCACGGTAGTTCAAAGGTAGAACGCGTCGATTTCAACCTGATCCGCGACCCTTAAACGTGCCGGTGTGCGCAATTGGGCGGCAAACAGGGGCCCGGGAGCTGGCTACGCTCCCGGGTCCTCTCGCGTTCCCGGGGCGCCGCCCCGGCAGGACCACCACTACGGCCGGCACACCCCGGCCCGCCGGCGGCGGAGTGCCGCGCGGAGGGCCAGACGGAGGCGGCCGGTGGTCGGGCGGCCGGCGAGGACGGCCTCGAAGCGGCGGTGATCGCGGACCGCACGGAGCACCGCGACGTCGTGGGTACCGGGGGCCGACGGGGCCGGCTCGGCGTGCTGGGCGGCCCGGTAGCTGTCGAAGAGGTGCTGCTGCAGTGCGTTCATGCGCCCACCGTGCACCCCGGCGGCCCCACAAGTCCCGTCGATTGACGGCCCCCGTCAAATGACGGGACGACTCCCCCCGCCCGACCCGGCGCCGCGGCGGCCAGGCACCATGGAGGGGTGAGCGTGACCATTGACATCACCGGGCTGCCGCACGAGCGGATCACCTTCTGCCCCTCGCCCCTGGCCGAACTGAGCAACGCGCTGCACGCGCTGGCCGAGCCCGCTCACCACTCCCGGCTGCACGCGTGGACGACGACGACCTCCGCCGCACTCAAGCCGGAACTGGCCGACCGGCTGCTCGAAGCCGACTTCATGTGGCGGTCGACGCGCTCCGACTTCCTGATGCCGGTCCGGCCCCGGGAGACCCTCACCGAGGAGCTGGACGACCTCGACCGCATGGACGACGAGAAGTTCGTCGGCGCGGCCCTGGAGATCTCGTGCAGCATCAGCCACTACCCCAAGGGCCTGCCGTCGCCCCTGGTCGACGCGTGGTCGCGGCGCCGCGCGCTCGACCTGGCGGCGGCGCGCGGCCCGCGCCAGGCGGCCTTCGTCGAGCGGATGCTCGCCGAACCCACCGCCACGCGCGCGTGGATCCGGCGCCTTCTGGAGGACTGCGACCAGGCGTTCTTCGCCGACACCTGGCGCCGGGTCCGCGTCCAGCTCGCCGCCGACGCCCAGCACAAGACCGAGCTGCTGCGCCGCAAGGGCCTGGCGGAGGCGCTCACGGCCGCGTCACCGGCGCTGAGCCTGGAGGAGGACGATCACGGCAGCCGCATCGTCGTCGACAAGCTCGTCCACGGCCGCACCGAGGCCCGCGGCGCCTCCCTCACCCTGATACCGACCGTCTTCGGCTGGCCGCACCTCTTCACCCTGTACGGGCCGGGCTGGCAGCCCGTGATCCAGTACCCGGCGGCCGCCCACGAGGTCGGCGGCACCGAGCCGGTGGAGACGGTCAAGCTGCGCCTGGACGCGCTGACCCACCCCCTGCGGATGAGCCTGTGCCGCAACCTCGCGCGCGGCGCGTACTCGACCAGCGAGCTGGCCGACGCCTACGGCATCACCGCCCCGGAGGTCTCCCGCCATCTCACCGTGCTGAAGAAGGCCGGGCTGGTCATCACACAGCGCCGGGGGCGCTACGTCCTCCACCAGCTCGACATCTCGGTCGTGGCCCGGCTCGGCAGCGACTTCCTGGAGTCCGTGCTGCGGTGAAATCGGCCGGGCGGCCGGGCGGCAGACGGGGGGCGGGGGCGGGACGCCGCGACGGGCGGATCGGCCCGGCAGCCCGTACCGCCACCACTCGCCCGCCCGTCCGCCCGCGCGTCAGGCCCAGGGCTCCCCCGGACGGGGTCCACCGCCGAGGACGAGCAGCGCCTCTCCCGTGGACAGGTCGCCCGGCCGCCGTGCCGACCTGCCGTAGTCACTCGCCGCGTTGCCGAGCGCCAGGAGGGCCTCCGAACTCGGCAGCGCGGCCCGGTCGGGACGGAGGCGGTCGGCCGCCAGCCGGGAGAGCCGGGCGATCGTCTCGCACGCGCGGACCGACACGTTGCGAAGGAACTCCGCGACGCGCCGGTCGTCGAGGAGGCGGCCCGCGGACTCGCCGGCCCGTTCGGCGAGCGTGTCCCAGACCCGGTAGACGGCGTCACGAACGGTGCGAAGCTGCTGCCACTCGGGGACGGCGCGAAGAGCGAGGGCGTGCCGGTCGACGGCGCGGAGTGCGGCGTTCACCGCCACCGCTCCGCTCCTCGTACCCATGTGCCCCGTGCCGTCGGCGGCCGGCGCTTCCGATGCGTCGGGGAGCGCGGCGACGTGCTGCCAGTGGACCTGGAGCACCTCCACGTCGGCCTCGAGAACCGCTCGCAGATCCCCGGCGGTGCTCCGCCCCTCGGGCACGGCCTCCTTCCAGGCCTCCGCCACCTCGTACAGCTGCGCTCTGAGGTCCGGCAGGTCGGCGCCTTCCGGGGCCTGCCGGCCCTCCGTCCGCAGTGGCGGCAACTCCGTCCCCCACAGGGGGAGTTCATCCCCGGCCAGCGTTTCGTCGACGGCTTCGACCGAGCCCTGGACCGCACTGGCGACCGACTCGCCGCGACCCGCTCCAGAACCGGCGGCAACGGTGTTCTCCGGTGAATTCACTGAGCGCATTCTCCAACTTCCGGACGACGAAGGGTCATGGCTGCCTCTCTGCCCTCGCACAGGAAGGAGTGTTCGACACGGGCAGCACTCCCGAGGCGCTGAACTCACCTGGTGTAACAGCTCTGTTGAGGGTTGTCGACCGATGCGACCGACGTGCCTGGGACTCCCGCTCCAAACCGCCCGCGGGGGTGTGATTCCGGCTTTTCCAGCCAAGTGGTTGCCGCCGGGACGCTTTCCCGACCATATGCCCGGATGGATCCCGTGACCGTGGGTGATGACCCTACTCGGCTCGGCGGGGATTGCCGGGCACCACCGGGCCCGGAAGGCTGGGAGCCCGGGGGAAGCACCCGGAACACCAGGAGTGCTCGCGCATGTCCCCGAACACGATCGCCGCCGTCGCCGGCCCCTGGTGCAGGCCGGGATCGACTCGATCTTCGTCACCCCGGACAGGTCCGCCGCCGTGAAACGTGCCGTGGCCGAGGCCGAGCAGGAGCGACCCGCCATCCGGAGCAGCCCCGCATGCCGGAGGCCCGGTGCCCGCCGAGACTGGGCACCGGGCTCCCGGCTTTCGGAAGGAGAGCGTGGTGGCGGTGTCACCGCTGTCGGCACCTGTCGATCTCAACCATCCCGGGCACTACGTCCACTGGGGAGTGGTGCAGATCTCGGTGGCGAACCTGATCGTGATCGGCGCGATGGTGCTGCTCTTCGTGGTCGCGCTGCTGCTGCCGTTCCCGAAGGGACGGCGCCGCGATGACTAGCTGGACGGGCGCGGTGCGGCGGTTCGCCGTCCGTCGGCTGCCTCCGGAGAAGCTGCTGCCGGACACTCAGCCGGCGTACATGGCCTCGTGGGTCTACCTCTTCGGTGTACTCACGGTGTCCTCGCTGGTGGTGGTGCTGGTCTCCGGCGGGATCCTGGCGCTGAAGGGCCCGGGGTGGTGGCATGTCTCCGCTGTCGGGAAGTACGTGAACAGCGTGCACCTGTGGAGCGCCGAGCTGTTCATGGCGTTCATGGTGATCCACTTGTGGGGCAAGTTCTTCATGGCCGCCTGGCGGGGGCGGCGGGCGCTGACCTGGGTGACCGGTGCGGTCACCTTCCTGGCCTCGATCGCCACGGCCTTCACCGGTTACGTGGTGCAGCAGAACTTCGACTCGCAGTGGATCTCCGGGCAGGCCAAGGACGCACTCAACGCCGTCGGGATCGGCGCCTGGTTCAACGTCCTGGACTTCGGCCAGATGCTGATGTGGCACATCGTGCTCTTCCCGCTCGTGCTGGTGCTGTTGACGGCCTGGCACATCCTGCTGGTGCGGACCCGCGGGATCGTGCCGCCGATCGACGCCGCGCCGGCGAAGGCGGCGCCGTGAGGCACACTGACACCCCCGAGTCGGGCGACTTCCCCACCCGCCCGTACGACCTGGTCAAGGAGTTCGCCATCGCCCTGGTGGTGGTCGCTCTGCTGAGCGCGGGCCTCGCCGCGCTGTTCTCCTCACCGGACGAGAAGCCGATCACCCTGGCGACCTGGTCGACCGCAGACCCGGCGGACTTCACAGCCACGGCGGTCGCCGAACTCGCGGGCACCAGCACCTCGGCAGGCTACGGCCCGCCCTACAATCACACCCCGGGCGCCGGGCAGAAGATCGGCCCGGTCGGACTGCAGGACGCCGCCGGGGTACGCATCCCGGTCGACCCGGCCGAGGACTTCGTGCTGCGTCCGCTGAGCCAGTCCCCCGGGCCCGCCGAGGTCACCGCCGCGCTCACGACCTGGAACACCGCCCCGGCCGACCTGCGGCAGTCCTGGAGTTCGGCCTACGCCGACGCGCTGAGCAAAGCCCCGGACGGCGATCCGGCCAAGGTTGCCCCCGGCGACTACGGCCCGGTACCGACACTCACAGCCCGGCTGCTGGCCCTCGCCCAGTCCGGTGCGCTGGACGGCCAGTTGCTGACCCAGGGACGCTTCTACCAGACCGACTACACCCGGCCGATGCTCTTCCTCGCCGACGGCTCCTACCTGTCGGACCAGGCGACCGCCCAGCATCTGACCGGCGGCCAGTGGGGCATGATGAACGAGACCGGCAGCTACCCGGGCCAGGCCTGGCTGTGGCTGTACACCTTCTGGTACCAGATCGACCCGTTCAAGACCTCGAAGAACGCGGACGCGGAGATCTGGGCGATCATGGCCGTACTCAGTCTGGCGCTGGTCCTGGTCCCCTTCATCCCGGGTCTCAGGTCCGTTCCCCGCTGGACTCGGGTGTTCCGGCTGGTCTGGCGCGACTACTACCGGAGCGAGCCCCGACCCGGCCGCGATACCCCTGGTCGGGGCGAGGCGCCGGGCTGACGGCCGCCCGCGGACGGTGACCGCCGGGCGGCGGATTCGGTCGGCGCGGACGGCGGACCGGCGATCGGGGACACCATGCGGCCGTCCTCGACGGGCACCCGCCCGGTAGACCCGAAGGAGGTGGCCAGCCGGTGCGCGAACGGAAGGGAGCCCATGCACCGGACGGTGCCGCATCCCCCGATCACCCGCATTTCGGTGGTCACGACCGCTCCTCCACGGCCCGCCGAACCTCCGCGACGACTCGCGGCACCGCGTCGGCGACGGCGGGGCTCAGCCCCTCGCCGATCGAGAAGTCCGCGCCCTCGACCGCGACGATCAGCAGTTCGCACGGCAGCTTGGCGAGCGCGGCCGCCAGGGCGACGGCGTGGCCAAGGCCCAGGCCGTGGGTGCCCCCCGCCGCCTCGCCGGCCGCGAGGACGTCGGCGGGCAGGTGATCGGCGTCGACGGTGACCCGGTGGATGCGACCGGGCCCGCCCGGATGGCCGCGCACGGCATCGACGACCACCGCAAGGTCCGCGCCCTCCCACAACTCCATCAGCCGGGTCGGCTCGCCGTCGCACAGGGCGAGCCGGTCGGCAGCGAGGTCCCCGGCCACCAGTTCGGCCAGGACGGCCACGGCGACGCCGTCGTCGTGGCGGTACTCGTTTCCGACGCCGATGACGACGACCCGCCCACCGGTCCGGCCGCCCGTCACCTCCGCTCCACGGTGAGGGCGAGGAAGTGCGCGGCGCAGGAGATGCAGGGGTCGTAGTTGCGGATCGCCTGCTCGCGCTGGCGGGTCAGCTCGGCATCGTCCAGGTGCAGTCGGGGCTGGATGAAGGCGCGGAGGTCGGCCTCGATCGCGGTCTGGTTCTGCGCGGTGGGCGGGACGATCACCGCCAGCCGGACGATCCCCTCCTCGTCGATGTCGTACCGGTGGTAGAGCAGCCCGCGCGGAGCCTCGGTCGCGCCGTAGCCAGTACCCGCACGCGGTGGAACGGGAACGGCCGGGGCGGGCGGCGGCTCGTACTGCTCGATGATCCGCTGAGCCTCGGCGACGGCCCACAGCACCTCGACCGCCCGGATCACGATGCTGCGGAAGGGGTTGTCGCAGTGCGGGCCGAGCCCGGCCTCGGCGGCCAGGGCTCGGATGCCGGCAGGCAGGCGCCCGCTGCCGAGGTTCCACCGGGCGAGCGGCCCGGTGAGGTGGGGCCGACCGTCGAGGGCGGCGTGCAGCGCGGTGGAGTGCGGCACCTGGTGCTCCCGGACCCGCTGCTCGAATTCCCGCAGCGCGAAGGTGCCGGCGAGGGCGGCGGTGGGCGTGCCCGAGTCGATGGCGTAGCCGTCGGGCTCGGTGAGAGCGAGCAGTTCGTGCCCGACGGTCAGTACCGGGAACTCGAACCCGGCGACCCAGCCGAGGGTGTCCTCGGCGTCCGTCCTGGCCTGGCGCAGCACTGTTGCCAGGTGGTCGAGTTCGGCACGGGTGGGGAGCCGGTGGAAGCCGCCGAGCCGGACGTTGACCGGATGGATGGCCCGCCCGCCGAGGACTTCGACGATCTCGTTGCCGGCCTTCTTCAGCCGCAGGCCGCGCCGCAACCGGGCCGCGTCCGTACGGGCGAGCGTCAGCGCGTCCGGAAGGCGCAGGAAGTCCGGGGCGTGCAGCAGGTAGATGTGCAGGGTGTGGCTCTCGATCCACTCGCCGCAGTACATCAGTCTGCGCAGCAACGCGAGTTGGCGGTCCAGGACGATCCCGCAGGCGTCCTCCACGGCACGGCAGGCGCTCATCTGGTACGCGACCGGGCAGATCCCGCAGATCCCGCAGATGCGGGCGGTGAGGTCGGGCGGCTCGGTGTAACCGCGGCCGCGCAGCAGCGCCTCGAAGTAGCGCGGGGGCTCGTAGATCTCCAGACGGACGGTTTCCACCTCGCCGCCGCGGACGGAGACGTGCAACGCTCCCTCGCCCTCGACGCGGGCCAGCGCACCGACGGCGAGGGTCCGTTGGGTGCGGTGGGTCATCCGCGGTCCTCCGTGGGCTGTCGGGCCGCCTCCGCAAAGCCGGGGGCCTCGGCGTTGAAGGTACGGCGGCGCCGGGCCTCGTCCGCGTCCGCCACGCCGTCGCGGCGCAGCAGCGGCATCAGGGCGCGGGTGCCGCCCGGGGTGGGCGGCCCGTGTACCTCCCCTGTCAGCCGCTTCCCGGGACTCCGCATGGGCCGGTCGGCCCCGCCTGAAGGCCATCGGGGCCCACCGGCCGGCGGCACGGGCCCGACCGGCCCTCCCCGGCCGCACGGCGGCGGCCGACGATGAGGGTGCTCAAGGCTTCGCACAGGGCCGGTGACGGCGCCGGCCCGGGCCGAAAGGAGAGCGCCATGAACGGCTTCGAAACCCGCCGCCCCGTGATCGTGGGTGTCGACCGCTCCGAGGCGAGCCGCTGGGCCGTGCGCTGGGCGGCGGACGAGGCCTCCGGGCGCGGCCTGCCGCTGCAGCCCCTGCACACCCAGGAGTGGCCGACCGGAGGCCCGGAGGGGGAAGCGGGCCACCGCCCGGCCATCGGCCTCCGGGCCGCCGGCGACGCGCTGCTGGACACCGCCCGACTGCTGGCCGCCGAACGGCACCCCGAACTGGAGATCACGCCGCGGCTGGCCGAGGGCCGGCCGGTCCGGGTGCTGCGCGAGGCTGCCGATGAGGCCGCGCAGCTTGTCCTCGGCATCCGCCGGCTGACCGAGGCGCACTCCGCGCTGCCGATCGGGTCCAAGGGGGCTTCCCTGGTCGGCCATCTGCCGTGTCCGATCGCCCTCGTCCCCGAGCCGCCCGAAGGCCTCTCCGGCCCCGGACCGGTCGTGGTCGGAGTGGACGGCTCGGAGGCCTCCCGGGCCGCGATCGGCTTCGCCTTCGAGGAGGCCGCACTCGCCGGAGCCGACGTCCAGGCCGTGGAGGTCCGGCGGCCCGCCGACGCCGCACGGCCGGACCTGGTCGAGGAGTCCCTGGTGGACCTGTCCGAGTCCCTGGCCGGCTGGCAGGAGAAGTACCCGGACATCCGGGTCCGGCACGAGGTGCTCACCGGCTCCCCCGCTCCGATGCTGGCCACCGTCGCCACCCGCGCCCGTTGCCTGGTCATCGGCAGCCGGGGCCTGGGCGGCTTCCGCGGCCTGCTGTTCGGCTCCACCGGCCGCGCGCTGGTGCACCGGTGCACGGTGCCGCTGGTGATCGTCCCGAACGCTGAACCGGCCCGAACCGGGAGGTCGACATGAGAACCGCGGACGACGGCCGGACGCACTCCCGCCCGGCCGACCCAGGCGACCTCGGACGCCGGGTCGCGCGACGACGTACGCAACTCAAACTCACCCGCGAGCTGGTGGCGGAGCGCGGAGGTCTGGCCCCGGGGTTCCTGGAGTACCTGGAGACCCACCCCGTCCCGGTCGGCATCAACACCCTCACCAGGCTCGCCGACGCCCTCGACACCACGGTCACCGACCTGCTCGGCGGCGGGCGGGAGGTTCCGCCCGGCCGGGCGCGCGCCAACGCTCGCGTACGAACCGAGGAATCGGAACCGGCGGCGTGCTGGGCCAAGCTCGGCCGCGGCGGCATCGGCCGGGTGATACTCACGGCACCGCGCGGTTTGGTGGCATTGCCCGTCAACTACCGCGTGCTGGACGCCACCATCCTGTACCGCACCGAAGCGGACGGCACCCTCGCCCGGGCGGAAGGCAGCGAGGTCGCCTTCGAGGTCGACCAGCTCGACGAGGTCTTCGCCACCGGCTGGAGCGTGCTGGTGAACGGCACCGTCTCGATCGTCTCCGACGAGGAGGCCGTGCGCCGGTTCGAACAGCACGCCGACCCCCGCCCCTGGGCGGGCGGCACCCGGGACACCTGGATGCGTATTCGACCCACGAGGATCAGCGGCCGGATCATCCGGCCCGACGGCCCCCCGATCATCGGGCCCGAGTAGAGAGGACCGGATCACACGATGACCTCGAAATCACATGTCCTCGTGATCGGCGGGGGATTCGCCGGCCTGGAGACGGCCTTCGGCCTCCGCCACCTGCTCGGCGACCGCGTCCGCATCTCTCTCGCCGCCGACCGCGAGGACTTCCTGTTCAAGCCCAACACCATCTACCTCCCGTTCGGCGCCGACGAGGCCCCGCTCCACATCCGCCTCCCCCGCCCGCTGTTCCGCCGCCGCATCGCCTTCCACCAAGGCGCGGTGGCCGAGGTCGACCCCGACTCACTGGCCGTCGAGTTCACCGACGGCACACGCCTGCGCGGCGACTTCCTTGTCCTCGCCACCGGCGCCGCGATGCACCCGCAGGAGGTACCGGGCCTCGCCGAGCACGCCCGATCCGTGTGGACACCCAGGCAGATGCGGTCACTGGGAAGGCATTTCCACGGTCTCAGGGACGCCGCCCAGGCCGGACAGCACCGGCAGGTGCTGTTCCTCGTCCCGCCGAACAACAAATGCGCCGGGCCGCTGTACGAAATCGCGCTGATGCTCGACACCTGGCTGCGCCGCGCCAAGCTCCGATCGCTCGTCCGCCTCACCTGGACCACCTGCGAGCCCGGCTACGTCCAGGCCTTCGGCCCGCGCCTCCACCAGGTGGTGGAGCACGAGTTCACGGCGCGGGGAATCAGAGGCCACACCTCCGCAGTGGTCGACAAGGTCGGCCATGACGAGGTCCGCTACGCCGACGGCACCGTCCGCCCGTACGACCTGCTCGTCACCTTCCCGCCCTACGTCGCCGCCGTCGACTACCCCGGGCTGCCCCACGACGACCGCGGCTTCCTTCAGACCCTCTCCGTCACCCGACAGGTCCACGGGCACCCACGGATCTACGCCCCGGGCGACGCCGGGGACTTCCCTGTCAAGCAGGCCTTCCTGGCCTTCCTCCAGGCCCACGCGGTGGCCGAGCACATCACCACGGTGGTCGACCCCGCGCTGCTCGCACGGCCGCGCCCGTTCGAGCCGATCAGCATGTGCGTGATGGAGATGCTCGACAAGGCGACGTTCGCCCAGGTGCCGCTGGAGGAAACCGGCGACCCCGCCCACCCCGTGCGCGTCGCGGCCGACGCCGGCGATCGCTACCGGGTCGGCACCTCCCCGCTCTGGCGGCTCGGCAAGAAAGCCCTCGGTCTGTATCTCCCCGTCCAGTTCCAAGCAGGCCGCCCGTTCCACAGCGGCCGGCCGTGGCAGGTCATGCAACTGGCCCTGAACGGCATGTCCCGCACGCTCGCGAGCGGATCCGCGTGACCTCGAGGCCGAGCAGGCCGATGGGGCCCACCGGCGGGCCGAACGGCCCTGCCGCCGCACGCCCGGCGGCGGTCTGCTGGACAGCAGAGGCCCGATCCACCGTGCGGGCCCTCGACCCCGGAGGCACGACCGTGCTGACCGACGACTCACGCACCACCACCCAGCAGCTGATGCACACCGCCTCCGGGCTCACCTTGGCGATGTCCCGCTTCACCCCGGAGGTCCTGCCGGACACCGACCGCGTCGGGCTCGACACCGCCTGCGAACCGCAGGACCGCCCGGCCCGGATCGCCTCGACGTCCATCGAGGTCACCGTTCCCGGCCTGCCGCCCGAGCGGGCACCCGGCCTTCTGGCGGTCGTGCGCCACTGCACGGTCAAGAACACCCTCGACAACCCACCCGACGGCTCGGTCTCCCCGAACGCCTCCGGAAAGGCCGGCACGTCATGAAAGCCGCAGACCTGATGACCGCACCACCGGTCACCGTCAGCATCACCACGACGGCCTTCGAGGCCGCCCAGCGAATGGAACAGGAGGCGGTCGGCTGCGTCCTCGTCACGGACGACGGCCGGCTGCGAGGCATCCTCACCGACCGCGATCTGACCCTCCGAGGGCTCGCCCACGGCCACCACCCCGGGCAGCCGGTCATGGACCTCATGACGGCCCCGGTCACCACCGTGAGCACCGACGACGACCTCGACAAGGCGTACCGCACGTTCCGCAGCGCCGACGTCCGCCGCCTGCCCGTCCTCGACGACGGCCGCCCGGTCGGCATGCTCACCGTCGACGACCTGCTGCGCGACGTCGTCCAGCGGCTCGTCGACCTCCTGATCCCGGTCTCCCACAGTGCCCTGCGGGAGGCCCCCACCACCCGGGTGAAACTGGTAGGCCCACCTACCAGCGCCCGACCACCCGACCACGAACGAGCCGCAACCCATCACGCTGGAGACCGTCATGGCCAGTGACCTGCTCAGAGGATTCCCCTTCGGCTACCGGTGGCCGTCCCTGCCGGAGTTCCTCGAGAACTTCCCCGTCGACCTCCGCATGCCCGTCGGTGAGCACATGATCCACATCGAGGACTCCGAGACCGACGGTGTCTACCAACTCAAGGCCGAGCTGCCCGGCGTCGACCCCGACCGGGACATCACGATCAGCGTCGACGACGGCATACTGACCATCCGGGCCGAACGCACCGAGGAGAAGAAGGACAAGCAGCGCTCCGAGTTCCGCTACGGCTCGTTCACCCGCAGCGTCCGGCTGCCCGCCGGTGTCCGCGAGGAGGACGTCACCGCCGTTTACGACAAGGGCGTCCTGACCGTCCGCGCACCGATCGGTGAGACCAGGAAGCCCACCCGCACGATCGAGATCACCCGAGGCGGTCGGCCCGACCGACCGGACAGCCCCGATCCCGCCCCGGCCCGGGAGGACTGGCCATGAGCACGAACACCACGACACCGATGCACACCAAGCGGTGGACCCTGCACCTCGACCTCTTCGAGCAGGGTGACACCACCAGGGCCCACGCTGTTCTCGACACCGGCGACAACACCTTGGAGTCCCGCACCACCGCCCACCGCAACCCGAACGACCCCGCCGTCCCCGAGATCGGCGACGAGTACGCCGCCGCCCGCGCCCTCATCGACCTCGGCCATCGGCTCCTTCGCGCCGGCCTCAGCGACTCGACCGCGAACGACCACTCCATCGCGGGCTGAGCAGGCCGGCCGAGTGCGCGACGCTCCGCGAACCACGGCAGCCCGAGATCACGCGGCAGGTGGGCGACTACGTCCTGTCGGGCCGCCCGCCGTCGCCCCCTCCTCCGCCGGGGTTCAGTGGCGGTCGCCGAGGGCGAAGAGCAGGATGACGAAGCCGGCGAACAGGTGGGTGCCGAGGATGTAGATCCCGGCCCGGATGAGCATGGCCTTGCGCCGGCTCT
>NZ_JBSHAP010000086.1:0-40238 GCF_053611565.1 Kitasatospora sp. NPDC054795 | reverse complement strand
GTACGGTCCCGGCCGCCGCGCCGGCTCGACTGCGGGAGCTACACCCGCGCGTCGGTGGCCAGGGCCTGCGCCACCGGGAGGTTGGGCTGCGGGTGGGTCAGCAGGTGCACGCCCGCCGCCAGCGCGCCGCCGACCAGCGGGGCGAGCAGGAACAGCCACAGCTGCGACAGCGCCCCGCCGCCCGCGAACAGCGCCGGGCCGAGGCTGCGCGCCGGGTTGACCGAGGTACCGGTGAGCGGGATGCCGACCAGGTGGACGACCACCAGCGCGACGCCGATCGGCAGCCCGTCGAAGCCGACCGCGGCCAGCCGGTGGGTGACCGCCAGGACGACGTAGACCAGCAGGAAGGTGAGGACGACCTCGGTCAGGAACGCGCCGCCGGCGTTGATGTGCACCTGGGAGCGGTCGCCCCAGCCGTTGGTGCCGAGCTTGCCGTGGGTCTCCAGCCCCGGTATCTGCTTCGCCAGCAGCAGGACGAGCGCCGCGCCCGCGATGCCGCCGAGCACCTGCGCCACCCAGTACGACACCGCCGTGCGGCCGTCGATCCGGCGCGCCAGCAGGAAACCGAGCGTCACCGCCGGGTTGACGTGGCAGCCGGAGATCGGGCCGAGCGCGTACGCGAGCGCCAGCAGCACGAAGCCGAACGCGAACGCGATGCCCACCGGGCCGATCGCCTCCCCCGCGAGCACCGCCGCACCCACCGCCAGCAACACCAGCAGCAGGGTCCCGACGAACTCGCCGATCACCGCCCGCCTGTCCGTTCCGCCCATGCGCCTGGTCCTCCTGACCGTCAGGGCAGGCGGTCCCGGTGCCGCCCACGTCCGGCCAACCCTGGTCGACCGTTCGGGGGACCGCATGTCGGCCGGACGGCTCAGCGCCGTGTTCACGGCGCGTCCGCCTGCCGAATTACTCCGAACGGATGAAACCGTACGAAAATGGCGAGCCCAATGCAAAACGGAGGTAAAACGGGCAGACAGGTACAGGACGGGCGATGAACGGCTACCGGACCGTCAGCACGATCTTTCCGCGCAGGTGCCCGGCCTCGCTGACCCGCTGCGCCTCGGCCGCCTCCGCCAGCGGGAACACCCGGTGCAGCGGCAGTCGCAGGGTGCCCGCCTCGTGCAGGGCGAGCGCGGCCGCGAACGCGCGCCGGTGGTGGGACTCCACGCCCTCGACGCCGCCGTTGAACCGGACGCCGTGCTCCTGCGCCCCCACGAAATCGGCGATCGTCAGCACCCGGTCCGCGCTGCCCGTCAGCTCGATCGACAACGGCAGCACCCCGCCCCGCCCGGCCGCGTCCAGCGCCCGGTCCACCCCGCCCGGCGCGGCGGCCCGCACCCGCTCGGCCAGGCCCTCGCCGTACGCCACCGGGATCGCGCCGAGCTCGCGCAGGTGGTCGTGGTTCGCCTCGCTCGCGGTGCCGACCACGGTGATCCCGCGCGCCCGGGCGAACTGGAGCAGCACGGTGCCGACCCCGCCGGCCGCGCCGTGCACCAGCAGAGTCTCCCCCGACCGCACGCCCAACAGGTCGAGGACCCGCTCGGAGGTCTCGGCCGCCGTCGGGAGCGCGGCGGCCTCCTCCCAGCCCAGCCCGGCGGGCTTGTGGGCCAGCACCGCCGCGTCCACCAGCGCGTGCTCCGCGTACGCGCCGCCCATCATGCTGCCGAACACCTCGTCGCCGGGAGCGAAGCCGCTCGCCCCGGCGCCGACGGCCTCGACCACGCCGGACACCTCGACACCCGGCACGTAGGGGAAGACGACCGGGAAGAGCGCGGCCAGCTCGCCGGTGCGCAGCCTGCGGTCCACCGGGTTGACGCCCACGGCGCGGACCGCGACCCGCACCTGGCCGGGCCCGGGCGCGGGCAGCTCGATGTCGATCGGGCGCAGCACGTCCGTGCCGCCGAACTCGGAGAAGGCGATCGCCTTGGTCATGGAAGGTCCTCAGGTTTCAGTGGAGTTGCCGACGGGTTCGCCGACGGAGCCAATCGGTGGAGTTGCCCACGGAGTCGTCGGCGGAGCTGGTCGGCGGAGCCGGTCGGTGGAGCCGGTCGCTTCCGACGACTTCCATCCTGTGCCCGGGACGGCGCGGGTCCGCCCGGCCCTTCGGACGGTTCGACCTGTCCGAACGGCCAGGCCGCGACGGCGGCACCCGAACTAGGCTGGACCGCATGGACGACATGAACGGCGCGGCGGACACCGCCGGAGCGGACGAGCCCTGGCGGCGGCACTGGGGCCGCCCCGAGGACGCGCTGGCCCGGGCCGTCGAGGTGCTGCGCGCTCCCCGGCCGGACATCCTCCCCCGCCTGTCCGAGGTGCTCGGCACCCTCGTCCCGCACACCGCGCTCGCGCAGCTCAGCGGCGTCTGCACGTTCAACCCCACGCACGGCTACGGCCCGCCCGAGCTCACCGCGGCCCTCAGCACGCGGGACCTGTCCCGGCTGGCCGAACGCGCGGCCGCGACCACCTCGGCCGGCCGGCCCTGGCAGGGCGAGGCCGAACTCGCCGGACGGACCCGGCCGGTGGTGGTCGTGGCCACCACGCCGGCCGACGACAGCGGCGCCGCGCTGGTCCTCGTCCGGGCGGGCACCGGGCCCGTCGCACCCGGGGCACTCGCCGTCCTGCAACAGCTGTGGGATCTGGTGGTCGCCCACTCCGACCACCGCGCCACCGACGCCGCCCCCACCCAGACGGCCGCCTCCCGCGCCTCCGCCAACGCCCGGGCCCGCGCCATCGCCGAGTTCACCGGCACCCACAGCGCCGCGCTCACCGCGATCCTGGCGCCGCTGCGCGCGCCCGGCCTGGACGACGCCACGGCCCGCCGCACCGCCACCGAGCTGGCCGTCACCGCCCTGCTCGACCTGCGCCAGGGCGCCGAACTCGACCGCACGCTCAGCGAGCAGCCCGCCGACGCCGCCTTCGCCCGGCTGGTGCGCGAACTGCGCCCACTGCTGCGCCACACCCGGGTCCACCTCGACGCCGCGCCCCCGGCGGAGGCCGGCCGCTCCATCCCGGCGGACGCCGCGCACACCGCCCGCGACGCCGTCCGGGTGGCCGTGCTGCTGATGCTGGAACAGGAGAAGCCGACCCGGCTGCACGTCAGCTGGCAGCTCACGGCCGACGGCCTGCTGCGCGCCGTGGTGCGCGGCGACGGCCTCGGCGCACTGACCGCCGACGCCCTCACCGTCCACCGCACCGCCGACCGCATCACCGCCCTCGGCGGACACCACGGCGTCGAGGCGGTCCCCGGCTGGGGCACCACGGTGACCGTCGACCTCCCGCTGGCCCTGCCCGAACCCGCCGTCGTCACCGATCCGCTGGACGGCCTCCAGCCGCGCGAACGGGAGGTCCTCGACCAGCTGGCGCGCGGCCGCCGCAACCGGGACATCGCGGCGACGCTGCGGATCAGCGAGTCGACGGTGAAGTTCCACGTCGCCAACATCCTCGCCAAGCTCGACGTGTCCTCGCGCGGCGAGGCCGCCGCCCTGGCCCACCGCGCCGGACTGCCGCGCGGGCCGGTCGGGCTGCACGCGGCGTCCTGAACACCCTCCCCCGAAAGAAGACCCTCGTGACCGACCCCACCACCTGGGACCCGGCCGTCCCCGGCATCCTGCGCCTGCCCTCCGGCCGCCTCCTGCGCGGCCGCGGCCTCAGCCGCCCCCTGCCACCCGGCCCCCGACCGGACTTCGGCCTCTACCTGTTGGGCCGCCCGCCGCACGTCGACTGGCCGAGCCGCTGGGTGCGCTGGCCCGACTTCCGCCTCCCCGCCGACCGCGCGGACGCCGCCGACGCCTTCCGCGAGGCCTGGGAGCGCGCCGCCACCGAACGCGTCGAACTCGCCTGCGCCGGCGGGCGAGGACGCACGGGCACCGCCCTCGCCTGCATCGCCGTCCTGGACGGCGTCCCGGCCGCCGAGGCCGTGCCGTACGTGCGGGAGCACTACAGCCGGCACGCCGTCGAAACGCCGTGGCAGCGCAAGTTCGTGGAGCGGCTAGCCTAGGCTGGGTGGGTAGCGATCCAGGGATTTCGGTGGCCAACGAGGTCACCGGAACGGTCAACGGTGACGTGATCCAGGCCGGAACGGTCAACCTGACCAAGGCCGTTGAGCCCGAGGTCACCGCCGGGTCCATGGCCGCCGCCCGCGCCGCGTACGCCCGGCGGGTGCGGGAGACGTACGGGCGGCTCGACCTGGAGGTGCTCACCCCGCTCTCCGAGCAGGGCGAGCACCCGGCGGTCGAGCTGCGGGAGGTGTTCGTCACCCCGCAGGTGCGGGAGAACCCGCCACCGGTGGAGCTGCCACGCGAGCTGGTCCACCGACTGCTCACCAGTGGCGAGTTCGCGGCGGAGGAACTGCCGGGCGACCTCGGGCAATCCGCCCTCGAACGGCTGCGCAACGAGTATCTGGACCGGCCGACGGAGGACGTGCTCTCCGTCCTCGCCGGGCCGCGCGGCGAAAGGGTGGTCCTGCTCGGCGACCCGGGGTCGGGGAAGTCCACGCTCGCCCGGTACCTGGCCCTCACACTGGCGCAGGACGTAGACGGTCCGCTCGCCCCGCTGGGCGGCCTGGTGCCACTGGTGGTCGAGCTGCGCCAGTACGCCGAGGGGCAGTGGCGCGAGCGCACCTTCGAGGACTTCCTCGACCACCGCCACACTGTCGCCGGAATGTCCCTCCCCGGCCCCGAGCTGCACCAACTCCTCACCGAGGGAGGGGTCGTGGTCGTCTTCGACGGCCTGGACGAGCTCTTCGACCCGGGTGTGCGCGCCGCCACCGCCGAACGCATCGCCGCCTTCGCCGCCCGCTACGACCAGGCGCGCGTGATTGTCACCTCGCGCGTCATCGGCTACCAGCGCAGCGCCCTCGGCGGCGCCGGGTTCACCCACTTCATGCTCCAGGACCTCGATCCGGAACGGATCGCCCACTTCGCCCGCCGCTGGTACGCCATCGCCTGCCCGGCGGATGCCGAGCTGGCCGGTCGACTGTTCGACCGCATCACCAGCGCCGTCGAGGCGTCCCGCCCCATCCGGGAACTCGCGGGCAACCCCTTGCTGTTGACCATCCTGACCATCATCGGCCGGCGCCAGACCCTGCCCCGCGACCGCCAGGGCGTCTACGAGCACGCGGTACGGGTCCTGGTCGCCCACTGGGACCGCGACACCAAGCACCTCAGCATCCCCCTGAAGCCCGGTGCCGCCGAGGCCCTCGGCCTCCTCGACGACCGCGAACGCCTGGAACTGCTCCGGCTGCTCGCCCACCGCATGCAGGAGGGAACGGGGGGCATTGCCGGAAACCACATCCACGCGGAGGAGCTGGAGGAGGTGTTCCGCGACTACTTCACCCAGTTCGGCCTCCCGCCCCATCAGTGCCTCGCCGCCGCCCGCGCGCTGCGGGACCAGCTGCGGGAGCGCAACTTCATCCTGGCCCGGTACGGCGGCGAGGTCTACGGATTCGTCCACCGGGCGTTCCTGGAGTACCTCGCGGCGGCGGACATCGTCCACCGCTACACGGTGGGACGGGAGTGGTCGCCGGAGGAGCTGATCGAGGAGGTCTTCGAGCGGAGGACGGACGACCCGGCGTGGCACGAGGTGCTGCTGCTGGTGGTCAACCAGTTGAGCGAGACGGATGCGGGGAGGGTGGTCGACCGACTGCTGGACCGGGGGGAGGAGCCGTCACTGGTCCTGGCCTTCCGCTCCCTGGCCGAGGTTCGGAAGATCGGACTGCTGCACGCCCAGAGCGACCGGGCCGTCGACCGTCTCATCAGCGCCCTCGTCACGTACTACGACTACGCCGTCCTCCACAGCGATCAGCTGATGACCGCGCTCTCCGCGCTGTGTTCCGTGCCAGGTTGGACCGGGCGCGATCACTACCTCCGGTGGTTCCACCTCCGAGGACAGTTCCTCGCCGGAGCCGGGACGGCGACGATCGCGGCCACGACCCTCCACACCGACTTCCGGACCACGCGGGCCCTCGCCACGTTCGGGTCCCCGGCCATCAGGGAGTTCGCCGTGGCCGGCCTGGCCCGGCGCTGGAGCGCCCATCCGGGGATCGTGGCCGCCTTGTGCGACCTCGCCGCCCGATCCGGCCACGACCGGGCGGGCGCCGCCGCGCTGGCCGAACTGGCGGAGCGCTGGCCCGATCATCCGCGGGTTCCCCTTCCGGCCGTCGTCGGGCCCGATGCCGACAACGACCGGACACTGGAAGTCGTCCAGGCGCTCAATACGCTGTTGACGCGCCTGTCGGCCGACCCCGACGACCACACCCCGATGCTGAACGCCGTCGCGCACGAGTCGGTGATCCTCCGTGCGACCGCCCTCCAGCGACTCGCGCGGGTGTGGCCCTCGCACCCCGAGGTCTTCGCCACGTTGCTCGACCGTGCCGTCAATGACTCGGACAGCCGCATCCGCTACGCGGCGGTTCACGAGCTGGCGACCCGGTGGGCCAAGGCCCCGGCCGTCCTGATGCTGCTGCGCGAGCGTGCCGGTCACGATCCTGACGCCGTCGTTCGCGTTCGCGCTCTGTCGAACCTCGCCGCCGAGGACCCCGACGACCCCGGGATCGTCTCGTCGCTCACCCGCGCGGCCGTCGATGCAGAACCTGGACGGGCGCGGGGATCGGCACTGGAAGTGCTGTCCGAATACCGGGGCTCACGGGACGAGACGGCTCTCCTGCTCCTGGACCGCATCGAGAAGGATCCCGCTCACACGGTTCGCGGCACGGCACTCAGTTGCTACGCGGTGCTCATCCCCGGATCCGCGCAGGACGTCATCCGGCGCAGGGCGGCCGACGATCCCAGCCCTGAGGTGCGCGGCCGGGCGCTGACCATGCTCGCCTGGCAGTGGCCCGACAACCCGGAGACCACGGCGGCGCTCCAACACGCTCTGGCCAACGACCCCGACCCCGAGGTCCGCGATGCCGCCGAGGCCGGGCTCGGGGCGGTCGCGCACCTCACCTCCGGCATCTGAATCCCCTCAGAGGTCCCAGGTGCGGGCCGCCGCCCACGTCTCCAGCGGCTGCCAGTCGATCTCGGGGTGCTCGGCGTGCAGGGCTCCGGTGTCGATGTCGAGCCCGGGCTCCTGGAAGTAGCGGAACATCGTGGCGAGGTCCTCGGAGTACCCCGCCACGACCGGGAGCGGCACCTCCTCGCAGCGGATCGGCCGGCCGCTCGCCGCAGTGATCGCGGCGGCGATCTGCTCGCCGGTGCGCCACTGGGAGGCGATGTCGATGCGGCGGCCCGCGTAGGCCTCGGGGCGGGCGAGGACGTAAGCGGCAAAGGCGCCGATGGTGTCGGCGGCGATCACGGGGAGCGGGAGGCCGGGCGGCATGGGGAGGTGGAAGACGCCGTCGCGGAGGGACCGGAGGCTCCAGTCGTTGGCGTAGTTGTCCATGAAGGCGGCCGGGCCGAGGACGGTCCACGGCAGGCCGAGGCCGGCCAGGTGCCGCTCGACCCGGTACTTGCTGGCGAAGTGCGGGATGCCGGTGGAGCGGTCGGCGTTGGTGGCGGAGGTGTAGACGACGTGCCGGACGCTTCCGACGGCCCGGGCGGCGTCCAGGAGGGCGGTGGCCTGGCGGACTTCGGCGTCGGGGTCGGTGCCGAACGGGGTGGACATCGCGAACAGCGCGCCGGCGCCGTCGAGTGCCGCGGCGAGCGAGGCCGGGTCGTCGAAGTCGGCGCGGACCACGTCGGCGCCGAGGGCGGCGAGTTCGGCGGCGGCGGGCGAGCCGGGCTCGCGGGTGAGGGCGCGGACGGGGCGGCCGGCGTGCAGCAGGGCGCGGGCGGTGGCGCCGCCCTGGGCTCCGGTGGCTCCGGTGACGGCGACGGGAGACGAAGGCTCGATTATCTGCGTCATGCAGACAACATAGGGCGCCATCTCTGCACGACGCAAACAATTACCGGGCGGCCGGTTACTCTTCCCCCATGACGATGTCCCGCGACGAGCTGATGGCCCGACTGTGGCCGGTCTCGCGCCGCTACCTGGCCTCGTACGTGCTGTTCAACCAGGCCGTCGCCGACCACCTGGGCATGCACCCGACCGACGTCCAGTGCCTCAACCTGCTCACCCTGGAGGACGGGCCGGTCACCACCGGCCGGATCGCCGAGCTCACCGGGCTCACCAGCGGCTCGGCCACCCGGCTGGTCGACCGACTGGAGAAGGCCGGGCTGGTCACCCGGCAGCGCGACGAGGCGGACCGGCGGCGGGTACTGGTCGCGGTCCGCCCCGAGGCGCTGGAGCGCTACGGGGCGGTGTGGCGCGAGCTGTCCACCGACTGGGTGGCCGCCTTCGCCGAGGACACCGAGGTCGAACTCGACTTCCTGCTACGGCACATGAACCGCACGGTCGAGCTGAGCCACCGGCAGGTCGCCCGGCTCGCGGCCATGGATCCGGACGGCCCGAACAGGCCCTGAGCCCACCCGGGTGAATCCCCCGGACGGGCCCGGACGGGCCCCCGGCCAGGTCCCCGGCCGGGTCAGGACAACGCCAGCGGCGGCAGGGAACCGAGTGCGAGAACGTCGGCGCGGCCGGCGCGGTGGACGGGCGTCCTGTCTCGCATGCTCGTTCACGCCTGACAGGACTCCGCACCCCGCCCCGGGGTTGCCCCGGAACCGGAAGAAGATCACGCCACGCCGGAACGGCGGCCGATACTACGTCTTCCGCAGCTGCGGCGCCGGCACCCCGATCAGCAGTTGCCGCACCGCGTCCCAGGCCGCGCGCAGGGCGGCCGCGACGGCCCGGGTGTCGGAGCCGAGCAGCCGCAGCCAGGCGCCGCTGTCCTGCGGCAGCACGCTGACCCCGTACAGCAACTCGGCGCGGCCCCGGCCGCAGTCGGCCACGGCCTCGTGCAGGACGTCCGCGATCCGGCCCGCCGGGGCGAGCGGGCTGAGGACGTACAGGCTGGACATCACGTCGTGCCCGGCCAGCACCGCCGGCCCGGTGACCCCGCCGCCCCCGGCCGTTGAGGGCTCCAGCCGTACGGTGTCCAGCGCCACCAACTCGCCGTCCGGACGCCGCACTTCGAGGTCGGACGCGAACACCCGGTAGGCGTTGCGCTCGCCCCGGGCGAGCCGGCCGGCCAGCACCGTCTCGCCGGCCAGCACCGTCGCCTCGGGGTCGACGGTGAGGACGGTCCGCTGGTAGAGGCGCGAGTCGACGAAGGGGATCACCGGCTCGGGCAGGTACTCGACGTAGGCCCGCGGGCCCGCCGCCAGGTTGACCAGCTGCGTCGCGTAGTCGTACTCCATCCGGTAGACCTTGGTGGCCGCCTGGGTGGTCAGGTGAACCGCCGTGTCGGCGCCGCAGCGCAGGTCGGTGCGGAGCCGGTCGGCCTGGAGGATGCCGCCGCCGGTGGACATCAGGAAGGTGACGGCGAGGTCGGGACGGGCCGGGTCGAAGTACAGCGGGCGCATGATCTGCAACGGCGACTTCTGGTAGTGGCCGGTGAGTTCGGTGCGCCCGCCGATCCGCTCGAAGGCCAGTTCCAGCAGCCCGACCTTGCCGGGACGCCCGACCGCGAGGGTGTCGGGCGTCCCGGCGTGGCGCCGGACCTCGTACGGGACACGGGCCGGCTCGTAGTGCCGGGGGTCGAGCCGGGGCACCCCCGGAGCCGGAGCGTCCGCACCGGGCACAACGGACGACGCGGCCGCACCGGCCCGGACGTCCTGAACGGCCTGAACGTCCTGAACGCCCTGAACGGCCCGGGCAGCCGACGCGACTGTCACGCCGGGACCTTGCGGAAGGTCTCCAGGAAGGCCGCGATCTCCTCCAGCCCCTCCCCCGTCAGGCAGTTGGTGAGCACCACCGGCCCGCCCTCGCGCACCCGGTGGGCGTCGGACTCCATCACCCCGAGGTCGGCGCGGACGTACTGGGCGATGTCGATCTTGTTGATGACCAGCAGGTCCGACTCGGTGATGCCGGGGCCGCGCTTGCGGGGCATCTTCTCGCCCTCGGCGGTGTCGAGGACGAAGAGGAAGAGGTCCACCAGCACCGGGCTGAAGGTCAGGGTGAGGTTGTCGCCGCCGGACTCGAACAGCAGGGTGTCGACGTCCGGGAAGCGCTCCAGCATCTCGGCGCCGGCCGCGAGGTTCATCGTCGGGTCGTCCCGGACGGCCGTGTGCGGGCAGGCGCCGGTCTCCACGCCGACCACCCGCTCCGGGTCCAGCAGCCCGGCCAGGGTGCGCCGCACGTGCTGGGCGTCCTCCTGGGTGTAGATGTCGTTGGTGATGACCGCCGGGCGGTGGCCGCGGGCGATCAGCACCGGGACGAGCGCCTCGATCAGCGCCGTCTTGCCGGAGCCCACCGGCCCGCCGATGCCCACGCGGAGCACGTTCTCGGTCAACTCTCCTCCTTGGATTGGTAGTTCTGGTGGCACACGTACGCATCGAGTGGTCAGCTCATGAACAGCCGGGCCTCCGCCCGTTCGTGCCGCCCGGACATCGCGTCCGCGACCGGCACGCAGCCGCCGAGGTCGGCCAAGTCCCTCGCCAGCGCGGCGGAGACGACCTCCCGGATCACCGGGGAGGCCGCCCGCAGCACCACCTGCGCCTTGCGGTGGTCGGTCAGCCGCAGCCGGAGCGCCGCGCCGACGAAGCTGGTGCAGAACGCGAACAGGTCGCTGGTGACGGCCTGTTCGACCGGAACGCCGGCCGAGGCGTACGCCACCCCGGCCGCCACCGCCTGGCAGCCGGGAGCCCGCTTCCGCGCGACCAGTTCGGCGTACCGCTCCAGCGCCTCGCCGCCCACCGACTCCCGGGCGATGTCAAGGAGTTGGCGTCCGGTCCGGGTGGCGGCCAGGCGCAGTTCACGGTTGAGCCGGGTGGCGTGCAGCCGCTGGTCGATCTCGGCGAGCAGCTCCCAGTCGCCTGCCGCGGCCGCCCGGTGGGCCAGGACCAGCGCCGTGGCGTCGGACGGTCCGACGCCATGCCGCAGCAGGTCGGCGAGCAGCGCGGGCAGGGTGTCCGGGGTGACGGCCTTGGCCTGGGCGTAGCCCTCCAACCCGTGCGACAGGGTGTAGAAACCGCTGGGGAAGGCCGAGTCGGTCAGCTGGAGGCAGACCAGCAGCGCGTCCAGGCCGTGCCCCGACACACCGGCGTCGGCGATGGCGGCGACACCGACAGCACCACCGACGTCGGCGCTGTCACCGACGTCACCGACGTCACCGGCGTCGGCGACACCGGTCCCGCTCACGCGAGGTAGAACAGGTGGTTGAGCGGCAGTTCGCGGGCCGGCTCGATGGTGGCGGGCTCGCCGTCCAGGGTGACCTTGTACGTCTCCGGGTCGACCGCGATCTTCGGCAGCGCGTCGTTGCGCACCATGTGCTGCTTGCCGACCGAACGGCACCGCCGGACCGGCAGCACCCGGCTCTCCAGCCCGAGCCGGGCCGGAACCCCGAGGTCGACGGCGGCCTGCGACATGAAGGACACCCGGGTGGCCTGCCTGGCCCGACCGTACTGGCCGAACATCGGGCGGTAGTAGACCGGCTGCGGGGTGGGCAGCGAGGCGTTCGGGTCGCCCATCAGCGCCCAGTTGATCACGCCGCCCTTGATGACCATCTTCGGCTTGGCGGCGAAGGAGTTGATCGGCCAGAGCACGATGTCGGCGAGCTTGCCGGGCTCCAACGAGCCGATGTGGTCGGCGGTGCCGGAGGCGACGGCCGGGTTGATGGTGAGCTTGGCGAGGTAGCGCAGCACGCGGGCGTTGTCGTTGCGCTCGCTGTCGCCGGCCAGCTTGCCGCGCTGGTCCTTGCAGTGGTGGGCGGTCTGGAAGGCGCGGGTGAAGGACTCGCCGATCCGGCCCATCGCCTGCGAGTCGGAGGAGAAGATCGAGATGACGCCCTCGTCGTGCAGCACGGTCTCGGCGGCGATGGTCTCGGCGCGGACCCGGGAGTCGGCGAAGGAGACGTCCTCGGGGATGCTGTGGCTGAGGTGGTGGCAGACCATCACCATGTCCAGCAGCTCGTCCACGGAGTTGACGGTGTAGGGCAGCGTGGGGTTGGTGGAGGACGGCAGCACGTTGGGCTCGCCGGCGATCCGCATGATGTCGGGGGCGTGGCCGCCGCCCGCGCCCTCGGTGTGGAAGGTGTGGATGGTGCGGCCGTCGATCGCGGACAGGGTGTCCTCGAAGTAGCCGGACTCGTTGAGGGTGTCGGTGTGGATGGCCACCTGCACGTCGTACTCGTCGGCGACGCTCAGCGCGCTGTCGATCGCGGCCGGGGTGCTGCCCCAGTCCTCGTGCACCTTGAGGCCGCACACCCCCGCCTCGACCTGCTCTCGCAGGGCTCCGGGCAGCGAGCCGTTGCCCTTGCCGAGCAGGCCGACGTTGACGGGCAGGTCCTCGACCGCCTGGTACATCCGGTGGATGTTCCACGGGCCGGGGGTGCAGGTGGTGCCGTTGGTGCCGTCGGACGGGCCGGTGCCGCCGCCGATCAGGGTGGTGATGCCGTTGCTCAGCGCCTCCTGCACCTGCTGCGGGGCGATGAAGTGGATGTGGGTGTCGATGCCGCCGGCGGTGGCGATCAGGTGCTCGCCGGAGATCACCTCGGTTCCGGGGCCGATCACCAGCCGCGGGTGCACGCCGCTCTGGGTGTGCGGGTTGCCGGCCTTGCCGACGGCGACGATCAGGCCGTCCTTGACGCCGATGTCGCCCTTGACCACGCCGAGCACCGCGTCCATGACGACCACGTTGGTGATGACCAGGTCGAGCGCCCCCTGGAGCGAGGTCGCGGCCGGGTCCTGGGCCATCCCGTCGCGGATGCCCTTGCCGCCGCCGTAGACGGCCTCGTCGCCGTAGTGGCCCTGGTTGAAGTCCTGCTCGACCTCGACCAGGAGGTTGGTGTCGGCGAGGTGGAAGCGGTCTCCGACGGTGGGGCCGAAGAGGTCGGTGTACTGCCTGCGGGAGAGGATGGCCATCAGCGGTCGCCTTCCTGGTGGGTCTCCGTGCGGAAGTCCCGGGGCCGGTCTTCCTTGTGGTCGAGGTTGGTGCCCTTGAAGCCGAGGGCGATGGCCCGGTCGACGGCGCGGGTGCGGGTGGCGGGGGCGGTGATGCCGCCGTCCACGAGGTTGGCGAAGCCGACCAGGCGGCGGTGGCCGCCGAACTCGGCGAGCGTGACGTCCTTGGTGTCTCCCGGCTCGAACCGGACGGCGGTGCCGGCCGGGATGTCCAGGTGCTTGCCGAAGGCGGCGTTGCGGTCGAAGTCGAGGGCGCGGTTGGCCTCGAAGAAGTGGTAGTGGGAGCCCACCTGGATCGCCCGGTCGCCGGTGTTGCTGACCGTGACGGTGGCCTTGGCGCGGCCGGCGTTGATCTCCACCGGGTCCTCGCCGTACAGGTATGCGGCGCTACCGGACATGGTCGGCCTTCCTTTCTGCCGGGTCAGTGGGGGTGTGTGCGGGTCCCCGGGTGCGGCCGGGGCGGTCGTACGAATGGTGCTGGTGGTACTGGTGCTGGTGATGGTGCTGATGGCTCTGCTCGTCCGGCCCGTGGCTGTGCGCGTCCGGCCCGTGGCTGTGCGCGTAGCCGTGCCCGTGCTCGGCGTCGAGGCCGGCCAGGATGCCGTCCTCCCCGTGCCCGAGCAGGTGCAGCGCCGCCGCCGTCCGGGCCGCGACCACCCCGGCGACGGCGGACGGCCGCAGCAGCGGACCGCCGTCCCGTACGCCGGGCAGCGGGGTGCGCAGGGCCGGCCCGAAGGAGGCCGGAACGGCCGTCACCTCGCGGGCGCCGAGCAGGCGGCAGCGTGCGGCGCCCTCGGCCGGGTCGGGGTCGCCGCCGTCGAGGGCGACCTCGACCCACCGGTGCCGGCCGTACTGGCGGGTGAGGCGGGCGATCCGGAACAGTTCGGCGTCCTCGAACGGGCCGGCGGCCGGCGCGGTGACCAGCACCGCGCCGTCGGGGGCGGCGCCGGCGGCGGCGCGCAGCCAGCCGATCAGGTGGTCGGCGGCGGCGAAGGGGGCGGTCAGCGCGAGCCGTCCGCGGCCTTCCCCGCCGGCCAGCCAGCGCAGCGCCCGGGCGGTGTCGGCGACCAGTGCGGGGTCGCGGCCGAGCGTCATCGGCACGACGCACACCGGTCCGTCGCCCGCCGCGGCGAGCGCCGACCGTACGGCCTCGGTGAGCGGACGGCCCGTGGGGGCGACCGCGTGCACGGTGGCACGCCCGGCGGTCGGAGGCCGGATGGTGGAAGGCACCGTGGTCGGGTGCCGGTCGGCGGCCGGCCCGGTGGACCCGCCGACCACCAGGGCGGCGAGGTCCCGTCCGCCGTCGCTCTCGTGCCCACCGGCCAGCACCACGGTGGCGGCCTGAATCCGGGTCATCGCTCAGGCACCCACCGGGTCGTGGCAGGAGACCAGCTTGGTCCCGTCCAGGAAGGCCGCCTCGACCTGGAGCAGCGGGAGCATCTCGCGCACGCCGGGCATGACGTCCTCGCCGCCGACGACCTGCTTGCCGATCTCCATGCACTCGGCGACGGTCCGGCCGTCCCGGGCGCCCTCCATGATCGCCTCGCTGATCAGCGCGCAGGCCTCGCTGTAGTTCAGTTTGACGCCGCGGTCTCGGCGTTTGCGGGCCAGGTCGGCGACGACGTAGATGTACAGCTTGTCCATCTCACGCGGCGAGAGATTCACGGGTATCACTCTTCCTTTCCGGGAATCCGATGAATGGCAGGGAGCGCTCGCGGCAATCGACCTGCCGAGAGTTCAAAAAGCGAAAAGAAGCGAGAGAAGCGAGGGGAAACAAGGGAACGAGAGCGGCGGGGAAAGTGGGGAAAGTGGGGAAAGCGAGGGGATCGCAGGGGCGTCGGGCGCGGAATCAGACCCGGCGCAGGCGCGGGACGGCCGGCACGGCCGCCAGGAACAGCATCGTGGTCAGCACGAACGGCCAGGTGAAGGCATGGCCGCCGAAGGGCGCGGAGACCGCGCCGAGCGCCGGGGTCAGCACCGTCGCGCCGGCCGCACCGAGCAGGGCGTAGGCCGCACTCCAGGCGTCTGGCGCCAGGAACACCCCGCACAGCGCGAGGGCGACCAGCACCCCGCTGTACCCGAGCAGGCCCTGCCCGACGGCCTCGCCGGGGGCGCCGAACGCCCAGGCCGCGAGCAGCCCGGTGGCGCTTCCCGCACAGGCCATCAGGCCCGCGAGCCGGCTCGCCGCGAACAGCCCGGCCAGGAACAGCAGGCCGGCGTACCACTGCGGCACGAGGAAGATCTGACCGATGTTCGCGAAGAACCCGTGCCAGAGCTGGTCCCAGCTCAGCCCGGTCGGCCCCTCCGCCGGAACGGGCAGGGCGGCGGGCGCTCCCGCCCCGTGCCACAGCCGCCGCAGGCCGGGGGCGGCCGCCGTGACGGCGGTCGCGACCAGGCAGAACGGCGCGGTCAGCGCGGGCAGCCGCCAGGTGGCGAGCAGCGCCCCGAGTCCCGCCGTGACCACCACGGCGACGGCGGCCCCGAGGACCGCCACCGCGACCGTCGCGGGGTGCCCGGCGCCCAGGAAGACGGCGCAACCCAGCGCCACCAGGCACCCGTTGTACCCGTGCAGCCCCGCCCCGACGGCCTCCCGGTCGAGCCCGAGCCCGTACGCGACGGCGGTGGAGACGGCACTGCCCAGCAGCCCGTAGAGGCCGTACCGCCAGTCGGCGGCGAACAGTGCGGCCACGAAGAAGAGTCCGCAGACGACGGACGGCATGAAATCGACCTGCGCGACGCCGCGCAGCACTTCCGCGAACCACCTGCCGGATATCGGACGAGTCGCCACCGAGGCGCTCCCCCCACCCTGTTGCCCATTCATGCTGCGCACCAATTTTCCGGTACGGCCGGCCTGCCTGAAAGTCGGCCCCGGCGATTCCTCCGGAACCGTACTCCTACAGTTTGCGAAGTCCAGGGGGCACGGACTGTTATGCCAAATCCACGAAGGGTGACCATCGGGCCACTGAGCTGCAACAATCTGTTGAAGTCAGTGCGGGTCGCGTTCGTTGCAGGGAGAAATCCTTTGCGAAGTTTTACCGACGGTTGGCATCGGCGCCGCCGGGGTCCGCACTCACTCCACCTGGCCCAGATGCCGAGCCAGGAACCGTTCGCAGGACACCAGTTGGATCTCCGGCAGCTCCAAATGGCCCCCGGGGTTGGCGTGCAGCGTCTTCTCCCGCGAACCCAGCGCGCCGAACAGGGCCAGCGCCCCCTCGCCCAGGACCAGTTCGTCGTCCCACTGGAGGAGGAACTCCACCGGCACCCCGACCCGCTCCGCCGCCTCCGTCTGCGACGGGTGCCCCGTCAGCCCGAACACCGCGACGGCGACCCGCGGTTCGGCCGCCGCCAGCGGGATGCCGATCGCGCTCCCCAGCGACAGCCCCCAGTACCCCACCGGCCCGAGACCCTCCGCCCGCCCGCCCAGGGCGTCCAGCACGGCCACCCGCTCCGGCACCGCCCGCTCGGCGAGCGCCGCCGTGTGCCGCGCCACCCACGCGCTGATCGGGCGCCCCGCCGCAATCAACTCCCCGATCTCGGTGGCGAACCGCTCGTCCTGCGCGCTGTGCGGCCGCTCCCCGTGCCCCGGCGCGTCCAGCGCCACCGCCGCGCACCCGAGCTCCCGCACGCACCGGCGGGCCCGGTCCACCAGCCCCGGCACCAGCTTGTGCTGCCCGCCGCCGTGCCCCAGCAGTAGCAGCGGCCGCCCGCCGAGGGGCGGTCCGTCCGGCTGCCAGAGCACCCCGGGCACGCCGTCGAGGGTGAAGCGGCGCTGCGTCACGCCGTCAGCGCTGGATTCCGAGGTGAAGTGCACTCCGTCATCATGGCTCCCGACACACGTTCGAGTCCCGGCTTTTCCGCGGAGCCGCCGGAGCGGACCGCCACCGGCGGCTCCGCGGCGGCACCGGAGGGCACCGGAGGCCGGGCGGGCCGACGTTCCGCTCCGGGCTGGCTCGCCGCACCGGGATTCCGGTGCCCGTGAGCGCTACCGCGCGGCCGGGGCGGACTCGCCGAGGAAGGCGAGGAGGAGGGCGGTGGTTTCGGCCGGGCGCTCCAGGCTGGGGAGGTGTCCGGCCCAGGGGAGTTCCTGGTGGCGGGCGTCGGGGAGGAGGGTGGGGAGGGTGGCGGCGATGTCGCGGAAGTCCTGGAAGTCGTGGGCGCCGGCCACGGCCAGGGTGGGGGCGGTGATCCGGCCGAGGTCGACGTCCTCGCGGTCGGGGCCGAACGTCGCCTCCATCTGGACGTCGAAGGCGTGACGCTGCATCCGGCGGACGTGCGCGCGCGTCTGCTCGTCGGCCTCCGGGCCGAGCCAGGACTCGACGTTCAGCTCGACGGCCGCGTCGATGTCCCCGGCCTCGATCAGCTCGTCCTCCCGGCCGCCGAAGGCGCGCAGGGTGTCGCTGGGCCGGTGCCCGGGGATGCCCGCGCAGAGCAGGGCCAGCCTGGTGACCGCCTCGGGGCGCAGCGCGGCCGCCGTCAGGGCGATCCGGCCGCCGTGGGAGGCGCCGACCAGGGCGGCGGCCTCGATGCCCAGATGGTCGAGCAGGGCCAGGACGTCCCCGGTGTCGCTGTACGGGCCGTCCGCGAGCGGCGTGTCGCCGAAGCCGCGGAAGTCGCAGCGGACCACCCGGTACCCGGCGTCGATCAGCGGCTGCCACTGCGCGTCCCACATCCGCCGGTCGCACACCGAGGAGTGCAGCAGCACCACGGCGGGCCCACTGCCTGCTACGTCATGAGAAATGATCATCCGGCGGATGGTAGTGCCCTTGCCGCCGTTCCCCAAGCAGTTTGAAGCCGCCGCGCCCACCCGGTAAGCGCTTCCGGCCTCCCCGGGGCTCTGGACGGGTGAAGGAGGTGATCGGAGGTGCTCATGGGAGAAGCGAAGAGCGATCGGGACGACGGGTTCCAGGCGTTCATCGTCGCGGCCTGGCCGCGCCTGGTACGGACGGCGTACCTGCTGGCCGGCGAGCAGTACGCGGCCGAGGACCTGGTGCAGTCCGCCGCCGAGAAGGCCTGCGCGGCCTGGGCGAAGGTGCGCCGGGCCGACGATCCGTACGCCTATGTGCGGCGGATCCTGGTCAACCAGCACGCCCGGCGCTGGCGCCGCCGGGCGCCGGAGCTGCTGGTGGACGCGGTGCCGGACACGGCGGGGGCGGAGGGCGGCTTCGCCCGCTCCGACCAGCGCGGGGCCCTGCTGGCCGCGCTCGCCACCTTGCCGCCGCGCCAGCGCGAGGCGGTGGTGCTGCGGCACTGGGAGGACCTGAGCGACAGCCAGACGGCGGCGGCCATGGGCTGCTCGGCGGGTGCGGTGCGCAGCCACGCGGCGAAGGGCATCGCACGGCTGCGGCAGGTCACGGCGCTGGTGGAACTCAAGGACACGACACGGATCGGAGGAGCGGCATGAACCGGGAGCCGGACGGGGTGGGTACGGGCGCGAACGACGGCGAGGACCTGTGGGTGGGCTTCGGCCTCGCCGAGGCGGCGGCCGGCGCGAGCATCGGCCCGGCGCCGGTGGCGGACATCGTGGCGGGCGGCCGCCGGCTGCGGCACCGCCGCCGTACGGTGGTCGGCGCGGCGGTGCTGGCCTCGGTGGTTGCCCTGACCGGAGGTGCGCTGACGCAGCTGCGCCCGGGCGGGGCACCCGCCCACGGGATCGGTGCCGCGGGCGTCGGCGGCGCGCTCTCCCCGACGCCCGGCCCCACGCCGGAGCGCACTCCCGATGAGGGCTACCCCATCCCGCTGGACGGGACCGCCCCGGCCTTTCGGGACCCGCTCGCCCCGGTCCGGGTGCTGCTGGGCCAGGGCCTGACCCCGGACGGAAAGCAGTGGCAGCTGTGGGAGGCGCTGTGGCCGCAGGCTCCGCAGTGGCGGGCGTTCGAGCAGGCGACGGCGGTGTGGGAGGAACGCAGCCGGTACGACCCGGCCGTCCCCGAGCCGACGCCGGAGTACGTCCGGCAGTACTGGCAGCCGGACTCCGACGTCACCAACGTCTACTTCACGGTGGACGGGGTGCGTCAGTCCCACGACTCCGAGGGCACCCAGGCGGCCCCGGGCAGGGTCGACCCGCGCAGCCGGACCGCTTTCGGCGGCGGCCTGGTCGGCCACCGGGGCAAGGGCGACACCGTGGCCCCGCTCGACGTGGTGCTGCTCTCCCTCGGCCCGGACGTCGGCCGGGTGGTGGTGACCTGGGCGGACGGCAGCACCACCGAGCCGGCGTTCGTCACCGTGGCCGACTCCCCGATCCGCGCGATGGTGGTGGCCCGCCCGGGGACGATGCGGGCGAAGTCCTGGCAGTTCTTCGACAAGGACGGCAACACGCTCCCGGACGCCGGAGCCCGGTACCTGACGGAGCCTGCCTCCTGAGACGGCGGCGGGAGTGGGAAGTCGGCCGGGCCGACTTCCCACTCCTCGCCCACCCCTCAGCCGAGCAGCAGCTTCGCGGCCACGGTCGCGCCGTCCGTGCGGATGCCGGCGGCGACGGCGGCGACGCGCTCACGGGTGACGGGGGCGAGGGCGAGGCGGAGGGCCGCGGTGAGGGATCCGGTGGTCGGGGTCGGGCCGTCGTGGGCGGCGCCGATGCCCAGCTCCGCCACCCGCGAGGCCCAGTAGGGCTGGTCCACGATCTGCGGGACCAGCACCTGCGGCACGCCCGCCCGGGCAGCCGTGGTGGTGGTCCCCGCGCCGCCGTGGTGGACGACGGCCGCGACCTTCGGGAACAGCGCCTGCTGGTTGACCTCGCCGACCGCGAAGCAGTCCTCGGCCCCGTCCGCCTCCGCCAGTCGGGCCCAGCCGCGGCCGAGCAGCACCCGCCGGCCCTGCGCCCGGACCGCCTCGACGGCGACCCGGGCCGCGTCCACCGGGTCGCGCAGCGGCATGCTGCCGAAGCCGACGTACACCGGCGGCTCGCCGGCCGCCAGGAAGGCCGACAGGTCGGCGGGAAGCGGGCGTTCGTCCGGCAGGATCCACGCGCCGGTCTGCACCGCCTCGGGCCGGACCGAGCCGGCCGCGCCCCCGCCCGTGGCCGGGCCAGGCCACGGGTCGAGCAGCGGGTCGGTGGCCAGCCACGGCCGGGCAGTGAGGACGTGGTCCCGGACGTTGTCGGCCACGGGCAGTCCGACGGCCGCCCGGTGGGTGTTGACCGCCGCGCCGAACAGCGCGTTCATCGTCCCGATGTTGAGCTCCCACAGCTCCCGGGGGTCGGTCACCTCCGGCGGGTACGGCAGCATCGGGTACTCGAACGGCCGGTGGTGCGGGGAGGGCAGCATGGTCGGCTGGAGGGCGACGCAGGTGAAGCGGGCGCCCAGTCGCTCGGCCGCCGCCTGGGCTCCGGCCACCGCCGGGAACAGACCGGTGGCCACGACCGCACCGCCCGGCTCGGCCGCCCCGAGCACCGCAGCGTGGAACTGCTCGACCAACCGGGCCGCGCGCTCGGGGAGTTCCGAGGGCGCCGGGGGCGGCCCGCTGACCAGCGAACGCACCGACTGCCCGACCGGCACCAGTTCGACCCCGGCCTCGGCCAGCCGGGCCGCGAACTCCTCGTCCGGCGGCGCGCACACCCGCGCCTCGGCGCCCAGTTCCCGCAGCCGCAGCGCCAGCGCGGCCATCGGCTCGACGTCCCCGCGCGACCCGTACGTCGACAACACCACTCGCACGTCGTGACTCCCCGTTCCCTCGGGTTGCGTCCTTGAGCCGGTGATTCTGCGGCAGCACCGGGGCCTTGTGGCAAGGCCCCCCGTGCGCTATATGTTGAGAGTGGCGAGGAGTGGGTACGCCTCCGGACACCGCCACCCTCCGGACACCGCTACGCCTGCGAACACCGCCACGACGCCGAACCTCCATGACACACCGGGCGGGTGCCGTCATTCCCCGGGCGGGCGCCGACGCGCCTGGCAAACTCTCCCCATGCGCACCGTCATTGAGCACATGGCCTCTCAACTCGCCCGTGTGCCGGGCGTGGTGGGGGTGATGCTCGGCGGGAGCCGGGCCCGGGGCGAGGAGGGGCCGGAGTCGGACTGGGACCTCGGGGTGTACTACCGGGGCGCCCCCGACCTCAACACGCTGCGGGCGCTCGCCGGGCCGGAGGTCGAGGTGGCCGGACCGGGCGGCTGGGGTCCGTGGGTGAACGGCGGTGCGTGGCTGCGGGTCGAGGGTGTCGCCGTGGACTGGATCCTGCGGGACCTCGACCGGGTCGGGCGGGTGTGGGCGGACTGCCGCCGGGGCCGCTTCGAGGTGGGAACGCAGGCCGGCCACCCGCTCGGCTTCTGGTCGCCCTGCTACCCGGGCGAGGTCGCCCTCGGACTGCCGCTGGCCGACCCCACCGGGGAGTTGACGCGGCTCAAGGAGCAGGCCGCCGACTATCCGGAGCCGCTGCGTGACGCCCTCACCGCGGCCACCTGGGAGGCCGGCTTCCTGCTCGACACCGCCGCGAAGAGCGCCGCCCGCGCCGATGCCCTGCACGTCTCGCTCTGTCTGTCGCGCGCCGTCGGCATCCTGGTCCAGGCTCTCCACGCGCACCACCGCCGCTGGTGCCTCAACGAGAAGGGCGCCCTGGCCGTCGCGGAGCAACTGCCGGACACCCCCGCGGACTTCGGCACGACGGCGCGCGGTCTGCTCGCCGCGCCCGGCGGATCGGCGGCCGAGCTGACGGCCACGGTCGCCCGGGCGCGGGCGCTGACCCGGGAGACCGTGGCCGCACTGGGCCGCTGAGCCGCTGAGCCGCCGGCCGGCCCGCGGAACCGGCCCCCGGGCTCCCGCCGAGCTGGCCCAGGGCTCCCGGCGGGGCGGCCCAGGGCTCCCGCCGAGCCGGTCAGTCCCGGTACCAGGAGACGGTGAACCCGTGGTCGGCCGCCGACGCCACCTCGACGGCCGCCGCCCGCAGCTCCCGCTCCCAGTCCTGCCGCGCCCCGGACTCCCGGTCGCCGAGGCAGTCCGGGCAGCAGACCTGGTCGGCCAGCGCCACGAACCGCTGTTCCGCCGCGTCAGCGGCCCGACGGCGGCGACGTCACGGACCCAGACGGGGAAGGGCCGGATCACCGGCTCCGCCCCGTCCGTCTCATCGGCCCCGTCCGTCTCGTCCGTGAGCCTGGTCGTTCCGGGCTCCTCGTCGGCCAGGAAGTCCACCACCTCCCCGGCCGTCAGCGCCTGCCGGTCCTCGGCCTCGGCGCTCAGCCACCAGGTGTCGGTCTCCCACTCCACCGGGTGGTCGTCCGGCTCCGGCGCCAGCGGCTCGTCGGCCGGCTCGGCGATCCACGTCAACAGCATGGAGGCAGTACTTCCCATCCGGATCGCCCGTCCGGACTCCCCCATCCGGATTGCCCGTCCGGACTCCCCGCCCGGCCGGTACTCCGGCGTCCGGGCCTCAGGGGTCCTGTGGCGCCCGCACGCGGATCGCGCCGTTCGGGCGCGTGGCCGCACGACCGTCCGGACCGGCGCCCCGCCCCCCGTCCGGACCACCGCCCCCACCGTCCGGACCCCGACCATCCGCGTCCCGCCCCTCGAGGGTGAGCACCTGGTCGGCCAGCGGCAGGAGGGCCCGGTCATGGGTGATCAGGAGGGTGGTGCGCCCGGTCATCAGGCGGCGCAGCGCGGGGACGAGCTGCTCGACGGTGTGCGGGTCCAGGCCGCTGGTGGGTTCGTCCAGGATCACGACGGGGGTGTCGCGCAGGAACGCCCGGGCGATGGCGACGCGCCGGCTCTGACCGCCGGAGAGCTGGAATCCGTCGGCGCCGATCACCGTGCGGTAGCCCTCCGGGAGCGCCGTGACGAAGCCGTGGACCCCGGCGATGCGGGCGGCGCGTTCGATGTCGTCGGGGTGGGCGTCCGGACGGCCGTACGCGATGTTGTCGGCGATGCTCGCGTGGAACAGCGGGGCCTCCTGGGGCAGCAGCGTGACCGCTCGGCGCAGTGAGGCGAGGGTGAGGTCGCGCAGGTCCTGCCCGTCGAGGCGGACGGTGCCGGCCTGCGGGTCGAGGAAGCGGACCAGGAGCTTGGCGAGGGTCGACTTGCCGCTGCCGCTGGGCCCGCGGACGGCCAGGGTCTCGCCGGGGCGCAGGTCGAGGTCCACGTCGGCCAGGACGGGCGGTCCCGGGATGCCAGTGGCGCCCGAGTAGGCGGCGTGGACGCCCTGGAGGGTGACCCGGCCCTGGACCGGGCCGGTGTCCCCGGCCGTGGGGCGTTCCCGCACCGGGCTGCGGATCTCGTGCAGCTCCAGGACACGTTCGCCCGAGGCGCCGGCCGCGCCGGCCAGCGGGATGAGGGCGGCGAGCTGCTGGACGGGCTCGAACAGCTGGGCCATGAAGGCGGCGAAGGCGAGCAGGCCGCCGAGGCTGAGCTGTCCGTGGATGACCTGCAGGGCGCCGACACCCACTACGGCCAGACCGGCGAGCAGCTGCAGCACGTTGAGGAAGGGCTGGTACAGGCCGCTGACCCGGGCGGCGGCGAGTTCGGCGTCGAGCAGGCCCCGGCCCTCCCGGTGGACCCGTTCGACCTCCCGGCTCTCCTGGCCGCAGGTCCGGGTGACCACGGCGTTGCGCAGGGATTCCTCCAGCAGCGCGGTCACTCCGCCCGCGCGGCGCTGGACCTGTCGCTCCCGGCGCCGGATGACGCGTCCGAACAGGCTGGTGGAGAGGATGAACAGCGGTGCGGCCAGCAGCGCGGCCAGGGTGAGCTGCCAGCTCAGGTAGAACGCGGCGCCGGTGAACAGCAGCAGGCTGGCGACGGCCACCGCGCCCTCGACCAGCCCGGTGGCCACCATCCGCTCGATCTCGGCGATGTCGAAGGTGAGCCGCGCCACCAGGTCGCCGCGCCAGCGGCTCTCCAGCGTGTCGGGGGGCAGGGTGTGCAGGTGGGCGAGGGTGTCGGTGCGCAGGCGCAGCATGTAGCGCTCGGCGATCCAGGTGCTGGTGTACATGCCGGCGAAGGTCAACAGCCCGGCGGCGACGGCCGCACCGAGCATCAGGGCGGCGAGCGGCCAGAAATCGGCGAAGTGCCGGGGGACGAGCACGTCGTCGATGAGGTCCTTGAACAGCCAGACCGAGACGACCTCGCCGAAGGCGCCGACGACGAGCAGGGCCGCGCTCACCGGGAGCCAGCGCGCATCGGGGCGCACCCACGGCCAGAACCGGCGAATGAGCTCCCGCAGCGGGATGACCGGCGATTCCGCCACCGGTCCCTGGTACTCGGCCTCGTCGGCCCCGTTGACCTTGTTGACCGCGTCGGCCTTGCCGACCGCCCGGTCACCCGGGGGCGTCACATCGCGCATGGGCAGAACCCGTTGCTCTCGGAGATGGTCGTTCCGGGATCCGGAAACGAGGTTCCGGGATCCGGAGCCGTCGTCCCCGGGTGGGGACGCATCATCCTCCGTGCGGAGGCGGCGCCGATCCCAGGGCGAGGGGCCGGCGGTGACACCGTCGGCCCCTCGGGGTGACGCTAGTCGGAACTGCTGTGCGCAGTCCTAGCCGTAAGCACCGTCACCAGCAACCGAAACGACGGCGTCCACGGCGGTCGAAGTCACGACCGTAACCACGGCCCAGTCCCAGACCCAGGCCCAGGCCCCGACCTCGACCCCGGTCTCCAAAGTCACGACCGTAACCACGGTCCCTGTCTCCTCCACGACCGAAGTAACTCATAACGGCTTCTCTCTCTCGTCGTGTCGGCCCTCCGCGCGCCCACGACCCGCACCGACGGCGCGAATTGCGGGGAACTGGAGGCCGTTACTGGTGGCCGAACCCTTCCGGCGGCCTGTCGGCGACGCCCGGATCGATTCGCCCCACTCCTCCAGTATCCGCCTGCCGAACGTATGCGCAGCTTCAGAGCCGGTCGGATTGTGCGATTGTCGGATCCTGCGTCTCTTCGACGACCACTGTGGATGGCGTCCCGCCCGTCACGTTCAGCAACTCCCGGTACGTCATCGGGACGACGGTGTGCGGGTGTCCGGCGGCGGCCCAGAGCATCTCGTACGCGTCGAGCGCCGTGTCGACCACGGTGCGCAGCGGCGCCGGGTGGCCGGTCGGGGCGACGCCGCCGATGGCCTGGCCGGTGGCCTCGCGGACCTGGGCGGCGGTGGCGCGTTCGATCGGGCCGGTGCCCAACTGCCTTGCCAGGTGGGCGGTGTCGACCCGGTGGGCGCCGCTGGTCATCACCAGCAGCGGCGCGCCGTCACAGATGAACACCAGGCTGTTCGCGATGGCGCCGACCTCGCAGCCGAGCGCGGCGGCGGCCTCGGCGGCGGTGCGGGCGGAGTCGGGCAGGACGCGGATCTCGCCGGGGACGCCGGCCACCGCCAGTGCCTCGGCGACGGCCTGACTGCGTGTGGGGAGTGAGGAGGTCATCGGCCCATCATGCCTTCCGCGCCGAGCGGCGCGAGGCGGCACTCAGCACCGCCCGTACGCCCGCGGTGAGCACCGAGGCGTCCCGCCCGACGCCCCACACGACCCCGCCGCCGGGCCCGCCGACCCGCGCCTCCACGTAGGCGACGGCGTCCCGCCCGGAGCCCACCGCGTGCTCGCCGAAGGAGAGGATCTCCGCCCCCACGGCGTCGGCCACCGCGTCCAGCGGCCCGGCGCCGGCGCCCCGGCGGCCGTCGACCTCGGCCCAGTCGTCCCCGACCCGCCACCGCCGGCCGGCCCCCGCGTCCAGGTACTCGGCCCGGAACAGTCCGTACAGCGCCTCCGCCGTCATCTCCCGCCCGCTGTCGTCGGTGGCCTCCTGCACCACCCGGGCGAAGTCGATCTGCAGCCGCCGGGGCAGTTCCAGCCCTTCCGCGGCCTGCAGCAGGTGGGCGATCCCGCCCTTGCCCGACTGGCTGTTGACCCGGATCACCGCCTCGTAGTCCCGCCCCAGGTCGGCCGGGTCGATCGGCAGGTACGGCACCGACCAGGGCGCCTCCCGCTGCGGGACGCCCAGCGCGGCGGCGGTCTCGGCGTGCCGGGCGAAGCCCTTGCGGATGGCGTCCTGGTGGGTGCCGGAGAAGGCGGTGTGCACCAGGTCGCCCGCGTAGGGGTGCCGCTCGTGGACGGGCAGCCGGTTGCAGTGCTCGACGGTGCGCCGGATCGCGTCGATGTCGGAGAGGTCCAGCATCGGGTCGACACCCTGGGTGTGCAGGTTGAGCGCCAGGGTGACGAGGTCGACGTTGCCGGTCCGCTCGCCGTTGCCGAACAGGCAGCCCTCGACCCGCTGGGCGCCGGCGAGGACGGCGAGTTCCGCGCAGGCGACGCCGGTGCCGCGGTCGTTGTGCGGATGGACGGAGAGGATCACCGCCTCGCGCCGTTCCAGGTGGCGGTCCATGTACTCGATCTGGTCGGCGTACACGTTGGGGGTGGCGATCTCGACGGTGGCCGGCAGGTTGTGGATCACCGGCCGCTCGGGCGAGGCGTCCCAGAGCCGGGTGAGCCCGTTGCACACCTCCAGCGCGTAGTCCGGCTCGGTCAGGTTGAACACTTCGGGCGAGAACTGGAACCGCAGGCCGTCCCGGCCCTCCCCCAGCCTGGCCATCAGCGTCGCGGCCGAGGTGATCAGCGCCCGGAGCCCGGCGCGCTCCTTGCCGAGGACCACCTCCCGCCACTGCGGCGCGGTGGCGGTGTACAGGTGGACGACCACCCGGGGCAGGCCCGCGACGGCTTCGAAGGTGCGCTCGACCAGGTCGGCCCGAGCCGCCGTGAAGACCACGACGGTGACGTCCTCGGGCACGGCTCCGGGGGTGGTGGCCAGTTGGCGGACGAAGTCGAAGTCGGTGCGGCTGGCGGACGGGTAGCCGACCTCGATCTCCTTGAAGCCCATGGCCAGGAACAGGTCGAACATCCACTGCTTGCGCGCCGGGTCCATCGGCTCGGCCAGTGCCTGGTTGCCGTCGCGCAGGTCCACGGGCACCCACAGCGGGGCCCGCTCGATGCGACGGCCGGGCCAGCGGCGCAGCAGGGCGGGCACGTGCACCCGCTCGTGGGCGGGGCGGTAGCGGTGGGAGGGCATGGTGCCGCCGCGCTGGGGGTTCCAGGCGGGGGCGGCGGCCGGGACGGGCCCGGCGGGGGCGTGCAGGGTGGGGAAGCGTACGGGCGGTCGCATGACGGGGTTCCTCGCTCGGGGCGGACACCGGAGACCGGCAGGACGGCGCGCCGCAGCGGGGTGCCGGTCCGGTCACGCCCCGCTGCGGCCACCAAGAAGAAGGCCCCCCGGGGGGAGCGTCCACGGCTGCATGCCGGGTAGAGTAACCACGACCAAAGTCCTCAGACAACCTGACAGGTGAACCCGATGGCCGCGCTCCGCCCCTCCCCCCTCGCCGAACAGGCCGCCGCCCGGCTGGAGGAGCAGATCCGGGCCGGGCAGTGGCCGGTGGGCGGGAAGCTGCCGGGCGAGGTGGCGCTGGCCGAGGAGCTGGGCGTCGGCCGCTCGACCGTCCGGGAGGCCCTGCGCACCCTCGCGGCGGCCGGGATGGTGCGCAGCCGCCAGGGCTCCGGGGTGTACGTCACCGCCGACCGGCCCACCGGGGACTGGGCCGCCCGGCTGCGCCGCGCGGAGCTGGCGCACGTCTACGAGGTGCGGACGGTGGTCGAGGTGCAGGCGGCCCGGCTGGCGGCCGCCCGCCGCACCGGGGCGGACCTCGCCGCGCTCGACGCCGCGCTGGCGGCCCGCCGGGCGGCGGGCGGGGCGGACGACGCCGCCTTCGTGGACGCCGACATCGCGCTGCACACGGCTGTGGTGGCGGCCGCGCACAATCCCGTCCTGGACGACCTGTTCGCCCAGTTCGCCCCGGTCCTGCGCGAGCAGCTGGTCTCCCTGGTCGGCCTGTTCGGCCTGCGCGCGGAGGATCCGGACCACGGCTACGACGCCCACGCGGACCTCGTCCGGGCCCTGCACGACGGCGATCCGGAGGCGGCCGGGCGGGTGCTGGCGGCGGAGCTGGAGGCCACCCGCTCCCGCCTGCTGGCACACTGACGGGGCACCCGGGGGCCGCGCGACGGGGCGTCACACAGTTTTCACACCCCGGCCACCCGCCGGCCGGGCGCCGCGCCGACACTGTGTCGAGCAGGCCCGGAACCGCCCCCTCCGCATACGCACCGTCAACGGTCGAGTGACCTTGTGTTCACCGCGTGTGCAAGCACGGCCCGGGCAGCGAACGGTTTTTCACTCCAATCACACGGTATGACTAGTATCGCTTCGTCAAAAAACCGTGCCCGGACGGCCCGCCCCTCACCGGCCGGCCGCCAGCCCCAAGGAGTCAGCTCTGCGCGCGCGTGCGAATCGGCGGCCCCCGACGCCGAAGGGCCCCCGCAGGCGTCCACGCCTGTCCCTGCGGACGGCGCTGCTCGTCCTGGCCGTCGTCCCCAGCATCGCCCTGGTCGCCCTCTGGGCCGTGACCAGCGGTGAGACCATCGCCGACTTCCAGCGACTGGCCGACCAGGCCACCATCGCGCAGAAGGCCGGCCAACCGTCCAACATCGTCTACTACAACCTCCAGGAGGAGCGCCGGCTCAGCGCCGAGGCGCTCGCCCGGCCCGGCTCCAACGCCGACCAGCTGCGCCGCCAGCGCCAGCTCACCGACGACGCGGTACGGCAGTTCCAGACCCTCTCCGGGGCGACCGCCGACAACGCCCCCGCCGAGGTCCGCTCCGCCGTCGTCGAGGCCCGCCAGGCCATGGGCAAGCTGGCCGAACAGCGTGCCGCCGTCGACCGCGCCACCACCGACCAGCAGAGCGTCTTCGCCTACTACACCGACCTGATCAGCGTCGACCTGCGGCTGTTCACCGCGCTCAGCCGGGTCGACACCGGCGAGGTCACCTGGCTGTCCAAGACCCTGGTCAACTCCTTCTGGGCCAAGGAGATGATCTCCCGCGAGGACGCCGTCCTGGCCCGCGGCTGGCCCACCGGGCGGCTGTCCGCCACCGACTACCAGCAGGTCCAGCAGCTGATCGGCACGCAGGACCACCTGCTCAACGTCCAGGTCCTGCCGTACATCCCGGACGCCGAGGCACCGGCCTGGCACGACCTGGTCAACAGCCCGTCCTGGCAGGCCAAGGCCGCCGTCGAGCAGGCCCTGCTCAAGCCCACCGCCGCCGACGCCGCCGGCACCGTCAAGCTCCCGGCCACCCAGGACCAGTGGCGCCAGGCCCTCGACGGGCTCAACCCGCCGCTGGTCAAGGCCATCGAGGACCGCACCAACGGCATCATCGAGGTCGCCAAGAGCGCCATCATCGGCATGCTCACCCGGGTCGTGCTGACCACCGTCATCGGCCTGATCACGGTCGTCGCGGTCGTCATCGCCTCCTGGCGCCTGAGCCGCTCGCTGCGCCGCCGCATCAAGGACCTGCACACCCAGGCCGAGGAGATGCAGCGCACCCTGCCCGAGGTGGTCGAGCGCCTCGGCCGTGGCGAGCAGGTGGACGTCGAGGCCGAGACCCGCACCATCACCGCCGGGCCGCACGGCAACGGCACCGACGAGCTGGCCCGGCTCGGCCAGGCACTCAACCTGGCCCGCTCCGCCGCCCTGGAGTCCGCCGTCGGCCAGGCCGAGCAGCACCGCGGCTTCGAGCGGCTGCTCCAGCGCATCGCCCGCCGCACCCAGCTGCTGATCGGCCGCCAGCTGCGCAAGCTGGACGAACTGGAGCGCAAGCACGACGACCCGGAGGTCCTGGAGGGCCTCTTCGACCTCGACCACCTCACCGCCCGCCTGCGCCGGTACGAGGAGAACCTCGTCATCATGGCCGGCGGCCAGCCGCAGCGGCGCTGGCGCAAGCCCGTCCCGCTGCTGGACGTGCTGCGTGCCGCGCAGGGCGAGGTGCAGGACTACCGCCGGATCTCGATCGACATCGAGGGCGACCCGTGGCTGTCCGAACGAGCCGTCGGGCCGGTGGCGCACGTGCTCGCCGAACTGATGGAGAACGCCACCACCTTCTCCAAGCCGCCCACGCCGGTCGAGGTGCGCGCCGCCGTGGTCGGCCGCGGGCTCGCGATCGAGATCGAGGACCGGGGCCTGGGCATGGACCCGGAGCAGTACGACGCCGCCAACGAGCTGATGAGCCGCCCGCCGCGCACCGACGTGCTGGCCCGGGCCGACGACATCCGCCTCGGCTTCCACGTGATCTCCCGGTTGGCCGCCCTGCACGGGCTGAGGATCGAGTTCCGCCCGTCCGCCTTCGGCGGCACCCGGGCGGTCGTGCTCGTCCCGGACGAGCTGGTCATCGAGGGCGACACCGGGCTCCCGGACGGCGCCGGCGGTACGGCCACCGAGCCCATCCCGCTGGTGCGCCGCTCGCGCCGGGCCGTGCGCTCGGCCTCCGACGAGACGCCCGCCCCGGTGCCGGCCGGTCCGCCGGTCGCGCCGGTGGACTCCTTCGGCCTGGACTCCTTCGGCCAGGGCGGCTTCGTCCCGCAGGCCGCTCCGGTGCCGCTGCCGCTGTCCTCGACGGGCCTCGGGGCGGACATCGGGGCGAGTGTCGAGGCGGGCGCGGAGACGACCGCCGAGACGATCGCCGAGGCCGAGCCGGAAGCCACCGTCCACGAGATCCCGCTGCCGGAGGCGCCGTTCCCGCAGGGACAGCCGTTCCCGCACGGGCAGCCCTTCCCGCAGGAGCAGCCCTACCGGCCCGAACAGCCCTTCCCGCAGGAGCAGCCCTACCAGCCGTACGAGTCCGGGCAGCCCTACGAGTCCGGGCAGGCCTTCGACTCCGAGCCGTCCCACCCCTCCGGGCCGCCGGTCCGGCCGGAGCAGCCGATCGAGCACAGCTCCCCGGCCGACCCGGCACCCGCCCTGGACACCCCGGCCTACCCGGACATCGCCTACGCCCGGGTCACCGAGGCCGAGGCCCCGTACGCCGACGAGCAGTACCGACCGGCCGACCACTACCGGCTGGCCGAGCGCCGGCAGCGCCGCGAGTACCGGACCTCGGTGCCGTTCAGCCCGGCCGAGGACGGCCAGGCCCCCCTGCCGCAGCGCGTCAGGCAGGCCAGCCTGGCGGCCGAGCTGCGGGTGCCCCCGCCGGAGCGGTCGCCGTGGGTCGAGCGGCCCGCCGCCGGGACCGCCACCCCGCCCGCGGGCCCGGTCGAACGCACCGACTGCCCAGTGCGGCGCTCGGGTGCGGCGATCGGCGCCTTCCAGCGCCAGTCCCGCGCCGCCCGGGCCCAGGACAGCGGCGAGCACCCGCTGCCCACCGCCCCGCCGGCACCCGCCCCCTCCCCCGCACCCGCCGGCCACCCGGCTCCCGCGCCCGCCCCGTCCCCCTGGGCCCTTCCGGCCGCGGACACCCGAACCACACGAACGGATGACCAGTCATGAACCGCACGATCGCCACCCACCAGGACCTGGACTGGCTGCTGGACGGACTCGTCGACTCGGTGCCCGGGACCAGGAACGCCGTCCTGCTCTCCGACGACGGTCTCGTGGTCAGCCACTCCCGCACCATCGAGCGGGCCGACGCCGAGCGGCTGGCCGCCGTCGCCACCGGCCAGCAGAGCCTGGCCCGCGGGGTCGGGGCGCTGTTCGACGGCGGCCCGGTGCACCAGGTGATCGTCGAGCTCGCCGAGTGCTGGCTGTTCGTCATCGCCGCCGCCCAGGGCACCCACCTGGCCGTGGTCGCCTCCCAGGAGGTGGACGCCGAGGTGATGTCCGTCGCGATGCACACCCTGGTGCAGCAGGTCGGCCAGAAGCTCACCACCCCGGTCCGCGGCGAGGGCGCCCCCGCCGCCCCGGCGTCCTTCGACGCCTTCGCCTCCCGGAACCGGGGCTGACCCGGGTGGAACCGTACGGGAACGACGCCTGGGGGGACGGCCTCGACGACGGCCGGCGGCGCGGCGCGGTGCCGCACTGGAGCGAGCTGGAGGAGGACGACGCGGAGGACGAGACGGGCAGCATGGTGCGCCCGTACACGATCACCCGCGGCCGGACCGCGCCCGAGCGCGACGACCTCACCCTCATCACCGTGCTCACCACGGTCGAGGCGGAGGCCGACGCGGCACTGGCGCGGGGCAGCCGCGCCGGTGCTCGCGGCCTGCAGCCCGAACACCGGCTGATCCTCGAACGCTGCCGGCGCCCCATCGCCGTCGCCGAGGTGTCGGCGGGCCTGGACCTCCCGGTCTCGGTCACCAAGATCCTGCTGGGCGACCTGGTCTCCCAGGGCCTGCTGAAGGCCCGGGCACCGCTCTCGGTGGCCCGGGCCGCCGGGGGCGTGGACCTCGGCCTGCTCACGGCCGTACGCGAAGGACTCCGGAGACTCTGAACATGGCAACACCCCACTCCGCCATCGACGCCCCCACCGCCCCGGCCGCCGTCAAGATCCTGATCGCGGGCGGCTTCGGCGTGGGCAAGACCACCCTGGTCGGCTCGGTCAGCGAGGTCGCCCCGCTGCGCACCGAGGAGTACCTGACCCGGGCCAGCGTCGGCATCGACGACCTGGCCGGCGTCGACCAGAAGACCACCACCACCGTCGCGCTCGACTTCGGGCGGATCACGGTCAGTCCCGAGCTGGTCGTCTACCTGTTCGGCACACCCGGTCAGGAACGCTTCTGGTTCATGTGGAACGACCTGGTCAACGGCGCCCTCGGCGGGATCGTCATCGCCGACACCCGCCGGCTGGAGACCAGCTTCGCCTCCATCGACTTCTTCGAGAGCCGGGGCATCCCGTTCGTGGTCGCGATCAACTGCTTCCACAACACCAACACCCGCACCCCCGACGAGATCCGGGCCGCGCTCGACCTCGACCCGCAGGTGCCGATGCTGCTCGGGGACGTGCGCGAGCGCGCCTTCGGCCGGGACCTGCTGCTCGCCCTGGTCGACCACCTGATGGACCTCGCCGCCACGCGCGCCGGCTGAACCGGTCCCGGCCGAACCGTACTCGGCCGAACCCTCATGCGGCCGACCGGCGTCGGCCGCATCCCGCAGCCCCGCATCCCCGCAGCCGACCGGCCCCGACCGGCCGGCTCCGGCCGAGCCACCACACTCCTGCGAACTTCCCTTCGGAGCGACCCTCATGACCAGACCCCTGCGCGTCCTCGTCAACGGTGGCGGCATCGGCGGCCTCACCCTCGCCACCGCCCTCGCCCAGCGCGGCCACCGGGTCGACGTCGCCGAGCTGCGCGAGCAGCCGGAGGCCCTCGGCGTCGGCATCATCCAGCCGTCCAACGCCCTGCACGTGATGCGCGAGATCGGCGTCCTGGAGGACTGCCTGTCCGTCGGCTTCCCGTGGGAGGTGCTGACCATCTGCGACCCGGCCGGCGCCACCCTCGCGAAGATCCCGCAGCCCCGGATGGGCGACGTGCCCTCCAACAACGGCATCCCCCGCCCCGCGCTGGCCCGCGTCCTGGCCGGCGCCGCCTCCGGGGCGGGCGTCACGGTCCGCTTCGGCACCACCATCGACACCCTGCACGAGGACGCCCACGGCGTCGAGGTCGCCCTCACCGACGGGCACGTCGGCCGCTACGACCTGGTCGTCGGCTTCGACGGCATCGGCTCGCCGCTGCGCCGCCACCTGTACGGCGAGAAGTACCTCCCCGAGTACACCGGCTTCGCCAACTGGCGTGTCACGCTGCCGCGTTCGCCCGAGGTGCAGGGTGTGGTGATGTCCTCCGGCAACCTCAGCGCCAAGGCCCTGCTCACCCCGATCAGCACGGATCAGATGTACCTGGGCTCGGTCTTCGCCGAGGCCGAGGACTTCCGTCCGGACCCGGAGCGCGCCCACGAGCAGCTGCGCGAGCGGCTGGCCGGCTTCGGCGGGCCGATCGCCGAGGCGCTGGCGCTGATCACCGACCCGGCCGCCGTGGTCCACTCGCGGATCTCCCAGGTCACCGTCGAGGAGCCCTGGCACGTCGGCCGGATCGTCCTGGCCGGCGACGCCGCCCACGCCTCCACCCCGCACCTCGCCCAGGGCGCCGCGATGGCCGTCGAGGACGCGCTCGTGCTCGCCCTGAGCCTGGACGCGGCCGACACCGTGCCGGCCGCCCTCGCCGCCTGGGAGGAGCGCCGCCGCCCCCGCGCCATGTGGGTCCAGGCCCTGTCGCGGGCCGTCCTCAAGCAGGAGACGGGCACGCCGACCACACCGGAGGAGGACGAGCTCCTCAAGGTCGGCATCCCGGGCGCGGCGCACGTCCTGGTCCAGCCGTACTGACGGCTGCGGCCTCGACCCCTCCGCCCGGCCGCGGCCTCGGCCCCGGGCCCAGCGGCGCGTTTCGGCGCGTCGCCGGGCCGGGCGGCGGAGCGGGCAGCCGGGCGGCCGGGCGGTTCAGCGACCGGCCAACTGCAGGATCCGGTACCCGAGCCACCCCGGCAGGACCAGCGCGAGGGCCAACCCCGCCATCACCAGGTCGGCCTTCCTGGTGGCGAGTTGCGCCCTCCAGGCCATCGCCCGCTGCCGCCTCCCGGTCGCGGCCAGCGCCGCGTGGATGGTGCGGACCAGGTGCACGGTGGGCGTCCGCAGGGAGGAGCCGCCCGACCGGGCCGTCCACGCCGTCCGCCCCCTGCGCTCCTTCACCGGGAACACCCGGGGGGTCCAGTGGGCGTCGAAGGCGATGACAGCTCCGACCCAGTGCCCGCCCACGACCATCTCCCTGGGCAGCAGCGGGGTGGGGAGGCTCGCGTTCACCTGGCCGGCCAGCTCCGGAAAGCCGCGCGGGGCCAGCAGGATCAGCTTCGCCGGTGGCTGCGTGGCCCGGGCCTCCCCGATCTCCCACCGCAGCCCTTCCCCCGGCCCCAGCCGCAGCACGATCAGCTGGGACAGGTCCATCAACCGCCGCACGGTGCCCTGCCAGTCGTCGAGCGGCAGGTAGAACCGGGCCGCTCCCAGGAGCGGAAGGGTCTCCCCCGGCCGCCCCACCGCGATCACGGGACCGACGGCGCCCAGCGCGGCGGCGAACTGCACCTCCCGCGCGCGGAGGGCGCTCCTCGCCCTGTCGTCCGCCCGGGCGGCCGCCTCGTCGTCGTCGTCGAAGCTGCGCAGGTAGAGCACGGGTCTGCGACCGTCCCGGAGCAGGGCCTGGGCCGCCCCGCGAGCCGCGTACGGACGGGTGCCGCGCAGGAGCAGGAGGCCGGCCCCCGCGGTCGCGACGCCGCCCGCCAGCAGCAGGAGCGACGCCTCCGGCGGGAGCGCGTCGCTGCGCTCCGACACGGCGACGGCGAGCGCGCCGCCCCCGGCCAGCACGCACCCGGCGGTGTTGGCGGCCAGGACGGCCCGCCGGCATCGCGGCCGCCGGGTGCCGTAGCGGTCGACGAGCGCGACGATCTCGGCGACCCCCGCCCGTCGGCGGTGCCGCAGCCACAGGGCGGGTCCGAGCAGCGCCAGGGCGACCGCCCCGCACCACAGCGCCCCCGCCCTGCTCGCGCGGACCTGCTGGCCCACGCCCACGTTGACCAGCAGGTGCAGGGCCGCGTACGCCGCCGCGAGCGCGACCGCCGTGATCCACCTGGCGAACATCCGTAGCCGGGACGACACGCCGACCACCCCCGAACCCTCGCGCAGCCGTTGAGCAGGACCCTTCAATCCGATACCGCAACGGACGGGCCGTCATGCGTGTGCGATCGGCGCCGGTTCCCGGGCGCACGCCCCGAGCGGAACGGCCCGGAGCGCGTCCGGGCCGTCCGTCAGCGGATGCTCCGCAGCGTCACGCGCCGGGCGCCTCCGCCCCGGTGGACGCCGGATACTCCTGTTCGACCGGGTCGCCGCGCCGGCCGACGGGCGGCCGGCTGGACGGCGCATGCCGCATGCCGCTTCGGACCCGCCGGCCACCACGGGCTCGTACGGATCAACCCGCCGAACGGAGCGGCGCCGGGCGGGCCGAGGGCACCGGCCGGCTGATCTGGTCCCGGCGGTCCCACACCGCCTTGGAGATGCGGGCGAGCAGCCGGGCCGCCGGGTCGGTGCGGTCCGTGCCGTCGGCGAGCGGGCCGGTGTAGCAGACGGCGATCAGGTAGGGCGGGCAGTCGGCCGCCTGGACGAGGCCCACGCCGAGCCGGGTGCCGGGGATCCAGCCGTTCTTGAAGGCGATCCGGGTGTTGGAGGGGAGGCCGGCGGCCAGGTCCACCCGGAACTCGTTGCATTCGAGGAGGCCGAGGAGTTCGGGCTCGTCGGCGAGCGAGCGCAGCAGCCGGACCAGGTCGCGGGCGCTCACCCGGTTGTGCACGCCCCGGGCGCGCGCCGCGTAGTCCTCGATCCCGCGCGGGGTGGCGCTGTGCGTGGCTCCGGCGCGGCGCCACACGTCGGCGACGGCCTGCTGGGTGGTGCGGGCCAGGCAGATGTTGGTGGCGAGGTTGGAGGAATGGGTGATCATCCGCTCGGCGAGCAGCCGGAGCGGGACGTGGGTACCGAGCAGTTCCCAGGGCAGCGGATCGCTGTCCCGGTCCGGGTCGTTGCCGAACTCCCCGCCCACGACGGACTCGAAGCGGTTCACCACGGGGACTTCGGCGTCGAGACCGACGCCGCCGCGGCAGAGCGCGGCGAGCACGGCGACCTTCATCGTGCTCGCGGCGTCGTGCAGTTCGTCCGGGTTGTGGAGGAACACCGGCTTCGAGTCGCCCATCCAGGGGGCCACCACCACAGAGAGCATGGAGGAAGGGTAGGGCAGAACCGGTCGGACCCCGACGGTTGCGGCGCACGACACGAACCCGCGGCCGCCGCGGCGGCCCGTCAGCCGCCGGGAGGCAGCGCCACGGGCTTGCGCAGCAGCCACTGTCCGGCCGTCCGCCGCGGCTGCCGCACGACGATCCGGCCGTGGCGCTTCCTGCCGACCAGCTCCACGCGCAGGACGACCGGCCCGCCGGAGTCCGGCGCCCGGCCGTTCCTGACCCTGCTGAACTCCAGTGCCAGGGCGTCGGAATCGACCACGACGCCCGGCCCGGTGATCAGCGTCAGGGTCTTGCCCTCCATGTCCAGGTCGATCCGCAGGGTGTCCTGGGTGATCACCGCCCGGGTGAAGTCGAGCGTCACGTCGCACCACTCCACGAAGAGCTCCAGCCGTCGCGGCACCACCCAGCGCCCCTCCCGCCTGACCGCGCTCCACCGCTGGTCGATCCGCAGGACGTCCTTGACCTCCGCCACCACCCCGTCGGCGGAGATCGACACCGGCGGCAAGTCGGCGGTCAGCCCGCCCAGTTCGCCGAGCGTCCGCGCCGACAGGGCGACCTCCAGGCGCTCGTCCAGCTCGTCCGGGGTCAGCCGGCCGTCACCCGCCGCGACCCGCAGCAACTCGGCCACCCGGTCCCGGTCGGCGTGGGAGGCCCGCATCCCGGACTGTTGCGGGCCGGGGCCGGAGTGCGTCCCGGCTGGCACGATCTCTCCCCGCATACTTCCCGTCCTGAACTCGACGATGGTCGTCACGCGTCGGAGTCGGCGACACGAACGGGAACTCACGATATATCGCGATAGGAGTTCCCGCCAGAGCACTCAGCGGGACGGGCCGTCCGCGGCGCGCGGGCTCACCAGCATGCGGATGTCGTGGGCGGCCCACAGCACGAACCGTTCGACCGGGACCACCCGGTGGCCCGGCTCGGGCCGGAAGCCGAGCCGCTTGAGCAGGACGGCCAGCACCACCTGGGCCTCCGTCATGGCCAGGCCCGCCCCCTCGCAGGCGCGCGGGCCCAGGCCGAACGGGATCCAGGCCAGCCGGGGGCGCCCCGCCGACTCCTCGGGGGTGAACCGCTCGGGCCGGAACCGCTCCGGCTCGGGCCAGTACGCGGGGTTCAGGTGGACGGCCAGGATCGGGAGGAGGACCACCGCCCCGGCGGGGACGGTGTACCCGCCGACGGACAGCGGACCGGCGGTCCACCGGGCGCCGTACGGGCCGGGCGGGTAGCGGCGCAGCGACTCGCGCAGGACCATCCCCAGGTACGGCAGCCGGCGCAGGTCGGCGTGGTCGGGCGCCGGGCGGTCACCGAGGACGCGGTCGAGCTCCTCGGTGACGCGCGCGGCCGCCTCCGGGTGGGCGGCGAGCAGGTGCAGCGTCCAGGAGACGGCCACGCCCGTGGTGTGGTGGGCGGCCAGCATCACGGCGAGGACGGTGTCGCGGATCCTCGCGGGGCTCTCGCCGGCCTCGACGAGGGCGCCGATCAGGTCGCCGCGGTCGCCGGTGCCGGGGTTGTCGGTGTTGGGGCCGCCTGCGCCACGGTCGCGGGTGCCGGGGCCGCCGGCGCTCGGGCCGTCCGGGCGGTGCGCGGCGATCACCCGGTCGACCGTCGCCCGCAGCCGGGCGAGGGCCCGCGCGGTCCGTTCGACGTGCTGCTCCGGGGCCTGCTCGGCCGGATCCCGGTAGAGGCGCTCCAACTGGTCGGCGAGCACCACCTCGAAGGCCTCGACCACGCCGTCCGGGTCCTCGACCTCGCCGCCCAGGGCGTAGTCGCAGACCATCCGGAGGGAGAGCCCGGCCAGTTCCCGCTGGAGCTCGACGGGCCGCCCGGCGGGCAGGGCGGCCCAGCGGTCGGCGAGCCCGGTCGCCAGGGCGGCGAAGCGGGCGACGTGCCGTTCGTGCGAGGGCCGTCCGGCCAGGACGGTGAGCAGCAGCCGGCGCCACGGCCCGTGCTCGTCGGCCGGGAGCACCTGGAGGTTGCCCGCCTCGAACAGCGGGTCCAGGAAGGAGAACAGCCGCCGGGGCCGCTCGTCGAGGTGGACCGCGGCCTCCAGCAGCACCGGATCGGCGATCGACACGGCGGTCCCGGCCCCGGGCAGTTGGAGCCGCGCGACGGGTCCGTACTCGGCATGCAGCCACAGCTGGTAGGCGTGCAGGCCGCCCGCCCGAGCGATGGCGCCCACCCCGCCGTCGGCGCACGGTTCGGGCCCCGGGATCTCCATCGCACCTCCTGGTGACGGCGTGGGAAGTCGGCCCGGCCGACTTCCCGTGCTCAGGTCCTGCTCCGGCGTCAGTTGACGAAGTAGCTGAAACCGACCGTCGCCGCGGACATCCCGGCGGCGATCTCCCGCGTCAGCGACCCCTGACAGTTCGCCGCGGAGTACACGTCGACCCTCGTGTCCGTGAGGTTCTGGACGAGTACGGGCGACAGGGTCGGGTAGCACCCCCGGGCCGGGTTCTGGTGCGCCGCACCGTTCACCACCAGGACCCCCGTCGCCGCCTGTGCGGGCACGGCGAACGCGAGCACTCCGGCGGCGGCCAGCATCCCGACCGCGGCAATCCGACGACGCATGACTGTTCTCCCTTCCGAGGGCGCGCAACCGGTTGCGGCGCCCTTCCGGGGCATGGATTCCCCCGCCGCCCCGTCCACGCCGGAACCCCCGCCGCAATCCCCCGAACCGACGAGGGCGTACGGGCTCCTACCAGGTCTCCGGCGAGGAGGCGACGCCGACACCGGCCGGCACAAGGACCTGCCCCGCTTCGAGGCCGACAGCGCGGTCCGCTTCCTCGCCCGCCGCGTCGGCCTGACGCGAACGGTCGCGGCGCCCGGCGGCTACCGGCCGGGCGCCTCGGCCAGCCGGGAGATCTCGGCGGCGACGGCCTCCGGTTCGGCGGCGACGGTGACGCGGGCGACGCCGTCCAGGCCCGGGTGGGCGCCGACCCGGACGGAGTGCCGGGCGTTGCGCAGCAGGTCGAGGTCGTTGATGTCGTTGCCGAAGGCGTTGTACGCGTCGATCCCCAGCGAGGTCAGCGCCTCCCACTTGTTCGTGGCGCCCGGGGCGAAGTCGATGATCGCCTCGTCGAGGTGGTGGTTGACGGTCATCCCGAGCGCGCGGCCGGCCTCCGCGAGGGCCGCCGGGTCGGTCGCGTCGACCACCAGGAACTTGACCACGGCGGGGAGTTCGGCGATCTCCACCCGGCGGGCGAGGCCGCCCTGGTCGACCCGGCCGCGGATCGGGTGGTCGGCCGGTCCGGTGTAGGCGTAGTCCCACGGGCCGTCGGCGAGGTAGCCCGCCCGGAACCGCTCGGCCTCGGTCAGCAGCCGGTCGAGGTCACCGGCCTCGAACGCGGCCCGCGCCCGCACCCGGCCGTCGACGGAGACCAGGCTGCCGTTGCCGCCGATCAGCGTGGCGGCGGGAAAGGCCCCGTCGAGGACGGGCAGGAGGTCGCGGACCGGCCGGGCGGAGGCGAAGACCAGCTGGTGCCCGACCCGCTCGCAGTCCGCCAGCGCGGCGAGGATCCGGCGGTCGATCGTCCGCCCGTCGAAGCAGAGGGTGCCGTCGATGTCGAGGACCGTGGTGCGGGCGCTGGTGGTGATCATCGTGCGATCGTATCCAGGCGGTGCGGTGCACGATCCCGCGGCCCTTCGGGTACGGCCGGAGCGGGAAGTCGGCGGGCGCGGCGGGGCCCGACGGCCGAAGCCCGACCACAGGGCCCCGGCGGCGGGGCGGGGCGGGCCCCCGCGGGACGGGCACCCGCGGGCCGGGGCCG